>NZ_JARHUH010000014.1:0-44144 GCF_029222945.1 Paenirhodobacter sp. CAU 1674
CTGATCCGTCCAGATCCAGCAGTCTGCGCGACCGCAGGTGCCGCTTGCGGCAGAAAATCCTTGTCTAGCGATCGGATACAGGCGATCTTCACCTCAAACGACACGCCACCTGGGGAATGCAGGGTAATACTTGAACCACAGATTGCCGTCATAGCGGACTTCCAGATCCGAGGTTTCAGTGCGCAGGGCTTCGACGGCCTGTGCACTGTCGCTGATCTGCACGCCATCGAGGCGGATCTCGTCGGAAATTTCCATCCGGCGTTGTGTCAGTTCGCTCAGTTCGCGCCCCAAGGTGAGTTCGCGCATCTGCTTGGGCAGTTTCACGCCCGCCACCGTGTTGAACATGACCAGCCGGTCATCCTTGTCGAACAGCCAGAATCCGACCGGCAGCGCGTCGATCGCGTCGCGCAGCAACTGTTCGGCGATCTTGGCGCGTTTGCGGCTCATCAACGGCTCTGTGATATCGTTGAGCACCGCGACGCGGCCCCCATCGGGCGTTTCACGCTCCACGATCTGCAACCAGCGTCCGTTTTCCAGCTCTACGGTGAACTGCTCGCCCTTCACGTCGCCACGCGACAGATGCAGTTGCATCCACTCTTCTTCCCGCCCAATCGAATCCGGGAAATATCCGTGTTTCAGGGTCGCGCGCAGGATGGTTTCCAGCGTGGCCCCCTTGACGATTGCATCCGCAGCGCGGCCATAAATCTTCTTGTAACTTTCATTGCACAGTTCCAGCCGGTCGTTCCGGTCGAACAGCACGAAACCCGCGGGCAGCGCACTGATCGCAGCGCTCAGCCGGGCAATGTTATAAGAATTCTCACGGCGCAGCCGGTGCAGATACGAGGCCACCGTCAGCGCCGAGAGCATCGCCACCGCAATCCAGCCCCAGATCACGCCGAACATCTCCAGCGGCTTGATCGGCGCCGCGATCGGCACGACGGCAAGCGTCCAAGTCGCCGAGGGGAAGGCCAGCTCTTGCGTTTCCGACGCCAGATCGAACACCTGTGCATCACCGTAGACCATGGCGACATCGCCCAGGATGCTCCGGGCCTGCAAGGCAACGGCGTAACGCCCTGCGAAATCGCTCAGCCGGATTTCGTCGATGAACCGATCGGCCAGGAAGACCACCGAGGCCACACCATGATATTTGTCGTCCAGACCGTCATCGGAATTCAGGAAAACCGGTTCGCGCAGGATAAAGCCTTGCTGGCCCTGCAACAGCGGCACCGGCCCCTCGAGCGCGGCCTTGCCGGTGCGCTCGATCTCGGCCAGCATGGCCGCCTGCTGTGGCATGCCTTTCAGGCTGCGTCCCAGAAGCTTGGCGTTGTCTTCCTCTGGATAGACGCGCGTAACAATCATATCCTGCACAAAGGCCATATTCACGACCGCGGGGTCTTCGGTCTTGATCTTGCTACAGAACTTCGCGAAGTCCGACTCGGATATGTCGGGCCGGAGCGAGATGGCCCCGGCAAGGCCGCGCGCGAACAGCTGCTTGCTGTTGATCGCCTCTTGCACACGTTCGGCGATTTCGGCCTGGGTCCGTATCAGATCGGTCGTCTGATCTTCCTGATGCTCCAGAAGCACGACACGCTGCAACGTCAGGCCAAGCAGCACAAAGACCATAACGATGGCTGCATAAGCCAAAGCTTCGAGTACGAAAAAATTCTTGCGCCGCAGCTTTTCCAGGTCGGGCATCGTGCGTTTCTTTTTATCTTCTTGCATCGCGTTTTGGCTCTACGGTTCGCAGATTTTTCATATACCCAGCTCACCACAACCTTCACGCGATCTTATAAGCTTTCCCGCGCTTAAGAAGCAGAGCCGTCATCAAAAAATCGCATTTCTGGCAAATACGACACATTCGCGGCGCAGATCGCCAGCCCTCATTCCCTTTGGATGGAATTTGTGCATCGTCTGACACGAAGCTGTGCTGCTCCGCGCCCCCGGGGCCCTCGCGGGCGTCAGCCCGCCACCAGCCGCAACGCGCGCGCCCGGGCCGGGGGAATCGCCTTGATTTCAAGGCCGGTAAAGACATGCAGCGTATTCAGGTCGCGGTCGATCACCGCATGATCGCTGACCCAGCCGCCCATCAGCAGATAGGTCCGCAGAAGCGGCGGCATATGCAGCATGGCACGCTTCGGGTCACCCTTGCGCCCGATCAGCGCGCGGGCATAGCGCACCACCTGCGGCGCCTTGACCCGCGGCAGCCAGCGCTTGGGCGCCAGATGACGCTCGGCCAGAACCGCGAAGGCATCGGCATAGCCTTCCCAGTCGGTACCCATGAAGGAGGAACAGCCAAACAGCATCTCGACCCCCTCGTCATCGACGAAACGGGTCATCGCGGCCCAGGCCACGCGCAGGATATCGGGGTCGCGGCAGTCCGGGTCGATGCAGAAGCGCCCCATCTCGACCATCCGCCCCTGAAATGCCCGCAAGGCCGAGAGTTCGTAATATTGCGCCGCATAGCTGCGCCCGATTTCCGACCCGTCCTTCAGCGGTAGCATCCGAAAGCAGCACACCAGCCGCCCGGTCGCCAGCTCTTCCACCAGAATGTGACGGCAGATCGCATCGAAATCATCGGCATCCAGCGCGGCATCGGATGCAGACGCCGGGTCGGCAGGCCCCGTGGCTGTCGCCCCCTGCCGCTGGCCGATGAAACTGCGCCAGCGCAACGCCTGCGCGGCGTGCAAATCCTGCGGCGTCGCGGCCAGCCGCGCGCCATAGCGGCCTTTGCTGAGCGAGAGCATTGCGGTGACCCCGTTGGGCTGATCCATCGAATCCTACCCCAAAGCCCTAAACCGCGAAAGCGAAACAAACGCGACAACCACGCTGCGCACAGGAACACGCCCCGGGTGCGCGGCGGGACGCCGCGGGCCGGGGCTGTGCCCGTCAGCGATCGAGAACCTGCCCGGCGGACACCCGGCCCAGCGACCCCAGCAGCTGGCCGACCACGCTCACACCACGGATACTGGTGCTGGTGATCCGCCGCGACAGCGCCACGACCTGCCCGTTCTCCAGCCCGAAGCGTTCGACATTCTCGACCACACCCTTGTCGGTGAAGGTGATCGCCACGACCTGACGGTCGATTTCCTGCGGCGGCAGCGCACCGTAGTATTTCCAGCTGGAGCCGACGTAATACCATCCCGCGCCTTCCAGCAGGCCCGAGGACGACGGCCGCCCAACGGCCGCGGCCACGTCTTCGCGGGTGCTCTTGCCGACTTCGATCAGCGCCAGGTCTTCGTCAACGGGAACATAGCCGTGATTGCGATAGACCGCCGAACAGCCGGCCGCCAGCAGCGCCGCGCCAAGTGCCATCGCCAGCGCCACGCGCTTTACCGATCCGCTTGCCACCTGATACCCCCTCTTGACCATCTCCTGGCCTCGTCGATCGCCCAAGCACTTGCTTCGCAGGCTCCGGCCTTTTATCCCGCTTACAACAACCCGGCCCGGCCCTCAAGCGCGTTGCCGCGCCCGGCGGGCTTCCGGGACCCTCTGCCGCGAAAGGACCGCCATGAGCGAGCACGCCTTCGACCCGACCGCCCCCCTGCCCTGGAGCCAGCCGCTGCGCGTGGCCGAACTGGCCAGCCGCAAGCCGAACCGCTTCGACATCACCCCCGACACCGCCACCTGCGCGGCGATTGCCGAATGGGCCGGGATTTCGGCACTGCGCCGGCTGCGGCTGAAGGGCACCCTGACACCGCAAGGCCGCAGCGACTGGCTGCTGGAGGCCGATTTCACCGCCCGCGTGGTGCAGCCCTGCGCCATCACGCTGGAGCCGGTGACCACCGATCTGCGCGAACCCGTGCTGCGGCGCTATCTGGCAGACATGCCCGAACCGAGCGGCGAAGAGGCCGAAATGCCCGAGGATGACAGCGCCGAGGCTCTGGGTTCGGTGATCGACCTGGCCGCGGTGGCGCTGGAGGCGCTGGAACTGGCACTGCCGATGTTTCCGCGTGCAGCGGGTGCCGTGCTTGACGAGACGCTGGCAGCCGAAGCCGGGGTCACGCCGCTGCGCGACGAAGATACCCGCCCCTTTGCCGGACTAAAGGCGTTGCTTGGCGGGGCACAAGCGGATAAGGACGGGGCCGAGGATACGGACAAGGACTGACCTGCCCCGCCCCTGCGCGCGCCCCATAAGACGGGTCGCAAAAAAGCGCAGAATAGGGCTTGCGCCGCGCAAGAATCGCAGTATGTTCCCGGCCTCATTCAAAGTTTGGGTTCGCACCCGGTCAGCCCTTTGGCGCCAGTGACGAAACTCCAGGAAAATCAGGGCTGTAACGCCCCCGAACACCCGAGGTCGAGACATGGCTGTCCCGCAGAACCGAGTCACGCGTTCCCGTCGCAACATGCGCCGTGCGCATGACGCCCTTGTTGCCGCGAACCCGGCAGAATGCCCGAACTGTGGCGAGCTGAAGCGCCCGCACCACGTTTGCGGTGCTTGCGGTCACTACGATGACCGCGAAGTGGTGGCTCAAGCCGCCGAGGCCGACCTGGACGACGACGCGGCGTAAGCCCGTCGCCCCGATGCCCGCAGTCATGCCTAATTCGCAGGACAACCCAACGCTCTCGGGGCAGGCTCAGGACCAGATCGACATGACTGCGCGCACGCAGGGCCAAGATATGGCTACGGCGCCGGACGCTTCCGGCGCCATTGTCATATCCATCGACGCGATGGGCGGCGATCGCGGCCCTGCCGCGGTGCTGGATGGAATCGCACTGGCCGCCCGCAAGGCACCGCAGGTGCGGTTTGTCGTGCATGGCCCCGAATCTGAACTCGCCCCCCTGATCGCCGCGCGCAAGCTTGGCGGTTGCTGCACCCTGCGCCACGCCACCGATGTCGTGACTATGCAGGACAAGCCCGCGCAGGTGATGCGCAACGGCAAGAACACCTCGATGTGGTCGGCCATCGATTCCGTGCGCGCGCATGAGGCCGAGGTCGCCGTATCCTGCGGCAACACCGGCGCGCTGATGGCGGTGTCGATGCTGCGCCTGCGCAAGATGCCCGGGGTGAACCGCCCCGCGATCGCCTCGTTCTGGCCCTCGCGCAACCCCGCCGGCGTCAATGTGATGCTCGACATGGGGGCCGATGTGAAGGCCGACGCGCCCGATCTGCTGACCTATGCGCTGATGGGCACCTCTTACGCGCGCAATGCCCTGGGAATCGTGCGGCCGCGCGTTGGCCTGCTGAATGTCGGCACCGAAGAACACAAGGGCACGCCCGAGCTGAAAGCCGCCTACGAAATGATGGGCCGCGCGCAAGACGCCGGGCAATTCGAATTCATCGGCTTCGTCGAAGGCAACGATCTGCCCTCGGACCGGGTCGACGTGATCGTGACCGACGGGTTCACCGGCAATATCGCGCTGAAAACCGGCGAGGGCACCGCGAAATTCGCGGGCGCCCTGATGCGCGAGGCCTTCACCGCCACCCTGCTGGCGCGCCTTGGCGCACTGCTGGCGATGGGACCGCTCAACCGCCTGAAAGCCAAGATCGACCCGCGCCGCGCCAATGGCGGGGTGTTCCTGGGCCTTAACGGCACCGTGGTCAAATCGCACGGCGGCGCCGACGGCACCGGCGTGGCCGCCGCGATCGACCTGGCGGTGCGCCTGGCACAATCGGGATTCGCGGCAAAACTCGCCGCACGGGTTGCCTCTGCGTCAGTCTCGGGGCAGGATGCGCCGCAAGCCGTTGAAACCAGCGAGACCCTAAAATGAAAATCAGAGCCGTGGTTCGCGGTGTGGGGCATTACCTGCCTGAACGCATTGTCGAAAACGCCGAATTCGAATCGCGGCTGGAGACGAGCGACGAATGGATCCGGGCCCGCACCGGGATCGAACGGCGCCATTTCGCGGCCGAGGGGGAAACCACCTCGCAACTGGCGATCAAGGCCGCGCAGGCCGCGCTGCTGGACGCCGAACTGACCGCCAATGACATCGACGCGATCGTCGTGGCCACCTCGACCCCGGATTTCACCTTCCCCTCCGTCGCGACGATGGTGCAGGCGGGAATCGGTTCGACCCGCGGCTATGCCTATGACGTGCAGGCGGTCTGCGCGGGCTTCATCTTCGCGCTGACCAATGCCAACGGCCTGATCATTTCCGGCCAGGCCGAACGCGTGCTGGTGATCGGCGCCGAAACCTTCAGCCGGATCATGGACTGGGACGACCGCGGCACCTGTGTGCTGTTCGGCGATGGCGCGGGCGCTCTGGTGCTCGAAGCCGCAACCGGCCCGGGCCATACTGCCGACCGCGGCATCCTGGCGACCGACCTGCATTCCGATGGCCGTTATCGCGACCTTCTGTATGTGGATGGCGGCGTCTCCAGCACCGGCACCGCGGGCCATCTGCGGATGCAGGGCAATGCGGTGTTCAAACATGCCGTGCAGAAACTGGCCGAAACCGCGCATACCGCGCTGGCCAAGGTCGGCCTGTCGGGCGGGGATGTCGACTGGATCGTGCCGCATCAGGCCAACCTGCGGATCATCGCCGCCACGGCCGAGCGGATGCAGGTGCCGATGGATCGCGTCGTGGTCACCGTGCAGGACCATGGCAACACCTCGGCGGCGTCGATCCCGCTGGCCCTGTCGGTCGGGCGCGACCGCGGCCAGATCAAGACCGGCGATCTGATCGTGACAGAGGCAATCGGCGGCGGTTTGGCCTGGGGCGCGGTGGTCCTGCGCTGGTAAGCACCCTGCGCGGGGATCTGCCGCGCAGCCGCGGGCTGCCCTTCTTCTTGGCAAAAATACTCAAGACCGACCGCCCACCCCGCCAGTGCATCGAAATTGCGCGCAACCGGCCCCCGAAGCCTGTCTCAAGTGCACCGCGCAAGCCATTGATATTGACTCGGAATGTCATTGCCGCCATCGTGGCCGAAACCTGTCCGGGGGGATATGATGGCTGAAAAGACTTTGACGCGCATGGATCTGAGCGAAGCGGTGTTTCGCGAGGTTGGCCTGTCGCGCAACGAATCCGCGCAACTGGTCGAAAGCGTGCTGCAGCACATCTCCGATGCGCTGGCGGCCGGCGAAACGGTAAAGATCTCGTCCTTCGGCACCTTCTCGGTGCGCGAGAAATCCTCGCGCATGGGGCGCAACCCGAAAACCGGCGAAGAAGTGCCGATTTCGCCGCGCCGCGTGTTGTCATTCCGCCCCTCGCATCTGATGAAAGACCGCGTGGCCGCCGGAAACGCGGGCTGAGCCTTCGGGCCAGGCCGCACCGCCCCACACCCTGATCCGAGAGGCCCGTTTCGCGGGCCCAAGCTGACGAGGACGGCGCGATGTCGAAATCTGCCGATGCATTCCGCACCATCTCCGAGGTCGCGGACATTCTGGAAACGCCCACCCATGTGCTGCGCTTCTGGGAAAGCCGGTTTCCGCAGGTCAAACCCGTCAAGCGCGCGGGCGGGCGACGCTATTACCGGCCCGACGACGTGGCACTTCTGGGCGGGATCAAGCGGCTTTTGCACGAACAGGGGCTGGCCATCCGCGGCGTGCAGAAGATCCTGAAAGATGAAGGTGTGCGCCATGTGATGGCGCTGTCCGGTCTGGATCTGGAAGCGGTGGCCGAAGCCGAAGCCTCTGCTTCGCGCGACACCAGCCGGGCCGTCGCCGAACTGCTGGCTGTTCCGGTGCCCCCTGCCCCCGAACCCGAGCCAGAACCCGACACGGCCGACTGGCCCGAGGCCGAGGGCACCGACGCCCCTGCTGCCGAGGCCCCGGAACCCGAACCGGAAGCGCCCACCGCCCCCGCAGCCACGCCAGAACCGCCTGCCCCGCCCGAGGCTTCCTGGCCTGCGGCGGCCCCTCCGGCACCGTCCGCTGTGGTTTCGCTGTTTCCCGCCGACCCCGAGGACCGCCCGGCCCCGCAGCAATCCCTGCGCACTGGCGCCAAACGCCCCCCCCACCGGGAAAGCGGCTGGCACCAAACCTCGCTGTTTGACGAGCCGCAAGACGCCGAACCGCTGATCGAACCCGGCGAAGCACAGGATCTGGAGGCCGCAGCGGAGCCGCCAGCGCCCCTTTCGGAAGAAGCCCCGATGGCGCTGGATGTCGCACCGCCGCCCGAACCTGATCCCGCCGTGGCGCAGATCGTCAGCCTGATGGTCGGACGCCCCGCCCCGCAGTCCGACGAGGCCCCTGCACCGACGCACCCGCCGCTTTGCACGCGCCTGCGTGCGCTCAACCCGGCAACGCTGTCGGTCGGTGAACGCACCCGCCTTCTGGCCGCTTACGACCGGCTAGAGGCGCTGCGCGACCGGCTGCAACAGCCGCCGCGCGCGACGCTGGGCTGATGGCCGTCATGCCCCGTTGCGCGGGCCGTGAAACCATGCGCCAGACGGCAGGGCGCGCCGGGCGAAAAAAGTTGCGTTTTGCCGCTTGCACCCGCCCGCGCAATGCCTCTATATGCGCCTCGTCGGGCCGTGGCGCAGCCTGGTTAGCGCGTCCGTCTGGGGGGCGGAAGGTCGAGAGTTCGAATCTCTCCGGCCCGACCATTACGACAAACGCCCATCGCATTCCCATGCGGTGGGCGTTCGTGTATCTGCCACTTGCCCTTGGGAGGTTGACCGGATGACGCTGGGTGTGCTGCCTGATACCGCGCTCAAGGCGATGATCGCGCGCGGTGAAATTACCGCCCAGACGCCCGTCACCGCCGAGCAGATCCAGCCCGCGAGCCTCGATCTGCGGCTGGGCACCGTGGCCTACCGCATCCGCGCCTCGTTCCTGGCGGGCAAGGGCACGCGGGTCGATGCGAAACTGTCCGATTTCGAAATGCACCGGATGGATCTGTCCGCCGGTGCAGTGCTGGAAAAGGGCTGCGTCTACCTAGTGCCGCTGATGGAAGGTCTGGCGCTGCCGCCGGGCCTGACGGCGATCGCCAATGCGAAATCCTCGACCGGCCGGCTTGATCTGCTGACCCGGGTCATCACCGATGGCGGCACCGAATTCGACCGCATTCCCGAAGGCTACAGCGGCCCGCTGTACGCCGAGATCTGCCCGCGCTCGTTTTCGGTGCTGGTGCGCCCGGGGATGCGCCTGAACCAGATCCGTTTCCGTGCCGGGCAGGCCGTGCTCAGCGACGCCGAACTGAAAGCGCTGCATTCCGCCGAACCGCTGGTCTCGGGCGAGGCAGTGATCGACCACGGTCTGGGCTTCTCGGTCGATCTGCGCCCCGAGACGGGCGATCTGGTGGGCTATCGCGCGAAACCGCATACCGGGGTGATCGACCTCGACCGGATCGCGCATTACCCGGCCTCGGAATTCTGGGAGGAAATCCACAGCCGCGATGGCCAGATCATCCTCGACCCCGGCGCGTTCTACATTCTGGTGTCGCGCGAGGCGGTGACGATCCCGCCCGATTTCGCCGCCGAAATGGCCCCCTATCTTGCCATGGTGGGCGAGTTCCGCGTGCATTACGCGGGCTTCTTCGACCCAGGCTTCGGCCACGGCGCGGCGGGCGGCACGGGCTCGCGCGGGGTGCTCGAGGTGCGCTGCCACGAGGCGCCCTTCGTGCTCGAACATGGACAGGTGGTGGGCCGCCTCGTCTATGAACGCATGGCGGGCCGCCCCGAGCGGCTTTACGGGGCTGGGATCGCCTCGAACTATCAGGGACAGGGGCTGAAACTCGGCAAGCATTTCAAGGCTGGCTGAGCGCGCAGGGGGCGCTGCCCCCTCTGGCCTGCGGCCATTCACCCCCGGGATATTTCTGCCAAAGTGAAAACGCCGCGGTTTCATCTTGGCCCAAATATCCCGGGGGGAGCGTAGCGGGAGGCAGCGCCCCCCTGAGGATGGGCCGCTTGCAGATCGGCGGGCAAAGCCTTACCCGTGCCCCCATGCAGATCTTTGAGGATATCATCAGCGACCGTGGCTCGCGCTATGCGGTTTCGGGCGCGCCCTGTGCCGACGAGGCGCAGGCCAAGGCCCTGCTCAAGGAGCTGAAGCGGATCAAGAAATTCGCGAAGGCCACGCATAACAGCTGGGGGCTTCTGGGGCCCGACGGGCCGGTTAAAAGCGATGACGGAGAAGCGGGGGCCGGGGCGATCATCCTGCGGATGCTGGAGAGCGCCGCGCTGGAGCGCCATCTGATCGTGGTGACGCGCTGGTATGGCGGCAAGCATCTGGGCGGCGACCGCTTCCGCCATGTGCAGGAGGCTGTTCGGATCTATCTGGCCAGAACCGGCATGCCGGGGTAAGGGCGCCGCGCGGGATCGTCCCCACGCAGCGCCCGCATTTCAGGCGGCGTCTTCGTCTTCCTCGGCCGACTGGCGCGCCCACATCGCGGCATAGCGCCCGCCGCGGGCCAGCAGCGTCTCATGCGTGCCCTCTTCGACGATCTCGCCTTTTTCCAGCACGACGATCCGGTCGGCATCGGCAATGGTGCTGAGCCGGTGCGCGATGGTGATGACCGTGCGCCCCTGCCCCATCGCCTTCAGGCTGTCCTGGATGTCACGTTCGGTCTGGGTATCGAGCGCCGAGGTCGCCTCGTCCAAGAGCAGGATCGGCGGGTTCTTCAACAAGGTGCGGGCGATGCCCACGCGCTGCTTTTCCCCGCCCGAAAGTTTCAGCCCGCGCTCGCCCACCGCCGTGTCGTAGCCTTCGGGCAGATGCGTCACGAAGTCATGGATCTTGGCGGCGCGGGCGGCGGCGATGATCTCGGCCTCGGTGGCATCGGGGCGACCGTAGGCGATATTGTAGCGGATGGTGTCGTTGAACAGCACGGTGTCCTGCGGCACCACCCCGATGGCGGCGTGCAGGCTGTCTTGCGTCACATCGCGCAGGTCCTGCCCGTCGATACGGATCGCGCCGCCCGTGACCTCGTAGAAGCGGAACATCAGCCGCCCGATGGTGGATTTTCCGGACCCCGACGGCCCGACCAGCGCCACCGTCTGCCCCGCCGGGACCGTCAGCGAAATCCCCTTGAGGATCGGACGCGCCGGGTCATAGGCGAATTGCACATTGTCGAAGGTGACCTCGCCGCCTTGCACTTTCAGAACATTTGCATCGGGTTTGTCCTGAATTTCGGCCGGTTGATGCAACAAATCGAACATTTCGCCCATATCGACCAGGGCTTGCCGGATCTCGCGGTAGACCGTGCCCAGAAAGCCCAGCGGCATCGTGATCTGGATCATATAGGCCTGCACCATGACGAAATCGCCCACCGTCAGCGTGCCCGCCTGCACCCCCATCGCCGCCATCACCATCACGATCACCAGCCCCGTGGTGATGATCAGGCTCTGGCCGAAGTTCAGCACCGCCAGCGATTGCCCGGTTTTCACGGCCATCGCCTCATAGCCTTCCATCGAGGCGTCATAGCGTGCGGCCTCGCGTTTTTCGGCGCCGAAATATTTCACGGTTTCAAAGTTCAGCAGGCTGTCGATGGCCTTCTGGTTGGCCTGGGTGTCCGCCTCGTTCATCCGCCGCCGGATCGCCACGCGCCATTCGGTGACCTTGAAGGTGAAGGTCACATAGGCCCAGATCGTCACCACCACGACCGCCGCATAGCGCCAGTCGAACAGCACCGCGAACAGGATCGACACCATCGTCAGTTCCAGGATCAGCGGCCCGACCGAGAACAGCATGAAGCGCAGCAGGAATTCGACGCCCTTCACGCCGCGTTCGATGATCCGGCTCAGCCCGCCGGTCTTGCGGGTGATGTGATAGCGCATCGACAGGCGGTGGATGTGTTCGAAGGTCTCCAGCGCAAGTTGCCGCAGCGCGCGCTGCGCCACCCGCACGAAGATCGCATCACGCAGCTCGCCAAACCCCACCGAGGACAGCCGCGCCACCCCGTAGGCGATGGTCAGCGCCACCGCGCCCAGACCCAGCAGCCAGCCTTCGGCCCGCGCCTCGCCCGCCAGCGCATCCACCGCCGCCTTATACAGGAACGGCGTGCCGACCGAGATCAGCTTGGCCACCACCAGCGCCAGCATCGCCAGCACCACGCGCTTTTTCACCCAGGGCTGGCCTTCGGGCCACAGATAGGGCGCCACCTGCCGGATCGTCCGGGCCCCGCGCGAGCGCTCGGCCCGGTCCAGCTTGCCCGCTTGCGTGATTTGTGACGGCGGCATATCGCGCCCTTTCCAACTGTTGAAATATCGCGGGGCGGCACGGCCATCGCCAGCCACCCGGAGCGCATTACCTAAGCCCTGCAGGCACGATGTCCAGCCCTATTCGGGCAGGGTGAAGACCTGTCCCGGATAGATCAGATCGGGGTCGCGGATCTGGTCCTGATTGGCGCTGAACACCCGCACATACAGGAACCCGTCGCCATAGGTTTCGCGTGCGATCGCCCAAAGCGTATTGCCCGGCTGCACGGTCAGCAGCCGCACGGCGGGGGGGGCCGCAGGGGGCGCGGCGACCGGGGCGGGCGCAGCACTAACCGCAACCTCCCCTTCGGCGGCCGGCACCGCCGGTGCCGCCTGCGCCAGAAGCGCGGGGGCGACACGTTCAAAGGGCGTCTCGGCCCGGGCCAGCACCTTGCCTGCGGCATCCAGCGCGTCGACGCGCAAACTGTATCGCCCCGGGGCCACATCGGCCAGAACCATGCGCCAGCTGCCATCCGCCGTGCCGGTGCCTTCGGCCACAAACGCTTCGTTCAGATAGGCCCGCAGATGCGCCGCCTCGGGGGCCCCGCGTCCGCTGAGCGCGACATTCGCTGCCGCATCATAGGACAGCGTGTCGATCACAAGCACGGCGCTGGCCTCCGCCAGCACCCGCGCGCCCGCGGCATCGGCCACCACCGGCGCGGCGGCGGCGGTTTCGACCGCAGCGACCTGTTCGGCCACCACCTCGGGGGCGGCGCCAGCGGCAGCCGCGGCCTCGGCCACGGCCTGCGGGCTTGGCGCAACGGTCAGCACCTCGCCGCCGTCACGGGCCACCCCATCGGCGCCGGTGATCCGCACACTCAGGCTGCGGGCCGTCGCGGCAGGCCCGGCCAGCACGACCGAGGCGAAACTGCCCCCCGCCAGCGCCTGCACCGTGTCCACCACCTGCCCGTCGAGCAGAACCTCGACCGTGGCGCCCGGTTCAGCATGCCCCGCAAGCGTGATCGCCCCTTCGGGCGAGGCGCGGAACTGATCGAAGCGGGCGGCGACAGGCGGTGCCTGTGTCGCCGAAGGCGCCGCGGCTTCGGCCACGGGTTCCGCCACCGGGGCAGGCATCTGTGCCACCGGGGCCGGGGCCTGCGTGGACGGTGTGCTGCTGCTCAGCACCCAATAGCCCGCGCCGACTGCCAGCACCCCCAACGCCGCCAGCGCGCCCAACACCGCGCCACCCGCCCCCGACGCCGCCCCGGCCTGCGCCGGTGCCGCCTGTTCCGGGGCCTCTGCCTTGCCGTGTTCCATATCCGTCCCTTTCTCTCGCGCGATCTTGCGCCGCGCGGCTTGAGCAAGCTTAGCCAAGCCGGTATCACCGAACAACAATTCGCTGATCGCTTCGCGCCGATTGTGGCGCCCGTGCGACGACGCATGGCGACGAAAGGATTTTCCGATGACCAGACCCCTTCCCTCTGTCTGCGTTTACTGCGGTTCGCGCGCGGGGGCCCGCCTCGCCTATGTGCAGGCAGCGCGCGACACCGGCACGATGCTGGCCGCACGCGGCTGGCGGCTGGTTTATGGCGCAGGCGATGTCGGGCTGATGGGCGAGGTCGCCCGGGCGGCACAGACCGCGGGCGGCGCCACCTTCGGCGTGATCCCCGAACACCTGTTCCCGCGCGAAGTCGGCAAGCGCGACCTGACCACCTTCGTCGTCACCGAGAACATGCACGAGCGCAAGAAGGTGATGTTCATGAACTCGAACGCGATCGTCGTGCTGCCCGGCGGCGCCGGCTCGCTCGACGAGTTGTTCGAGGTCTTGACCTGGCGCCAGATCGGCCTGCATCGCAAACCGATCCTGATCCTCAACACCGACGGATATTGGGAACCGCTGCGCGCGATGCTGGATCAGATCGTGGCCGAGGGCTTTGCCGATCCCAGCCTGCAGGACATGCTGATCTGGGCGCCCGATGTCGCCACGCTGGAACGCGAACTCGCCACTGCCCTGGGCTGATCAGCGGCGCAGGCTGGCCAGGGAATACAGCGCCAGCGCGCCCCAGATCAGCGGAAAGGCCATCGCGTGCCACTGCGTCAGCGGCTCACCGAAGACCAGCACGGCCACCGCGAATTGCAGGGTCGGATTGAGGTATTGCACCAGCCCCAGCGTCGCCATCCGCACCCGCCGCGCGGCATAGGAAAACAGCATCAGCGGCCCGCCGGTCAGCACCCCCGAAAACGCCAGCAGCGCGCTTTCGCGCCAATCGGCACCGAAATGCCCCGACCCCGGCGCAAGGCCGAAGACGCCGTAATGCAGCGCCAGCAAAAGGCCCAGTGCGAAGGGCGCCAGCAGCGCCACCTCTGCCGTGACCGAAACCACCGGCCCCAGATCGAGCCGCTTCTTGATCAGGCCATAGGCCCCGAATGTGCCCGCCAGAAGCAATGCCATCCAGGGCGCCGCGCCCAGCCCCCAGGTCAGCCCACCGACCGCCAGCGCCGCCAGCGCGACGGCCGCGCCCTGCAACCGATCCAGCCGCTCGCCGAAGACGACCAGCCCCAGAACCACCGCCACCAGAGGAAAGATGTAATAGCCAAGGCTCGCCTCGACTGCGCGGCCGTTCTGCACGGACCAGATGAAGCCGAACCAGTTGATCGAAATCACCAGCGCGGAAATCGCCAGGATGCCAAGATTGCGCCCGCGCAGCGCTGCGGCCAAGGCACCGACCCGGCGCTGCACGATCAGCACCGCCCCGAAAAACACCAGCGACCACAAGGTGCGATGCGCCAGCACCTCCAGCGGCGGAACCGCCGCCAGCATCTTGTAATACATCCCCGACAGGCCCCAGACCGTGCATGCGGCGACGATCGCCCAAAAGCCCTTGACCGTGTCGCGCATTGTCTGATGTCCCTGCCTGCGGCAAGGACATGCCTACGCCCCCGCCAGATCGCGCCACGCTGCCCGATCCGGCGGGGAAAGGAAAGCCCCCGGCGCCCTGAAAACCGGCCTCAGACCGGATCAAGCGCCGCGACGAGAACCCGCGCCAGATCCGGCAGGGGATGGCCGGTCAGGGTCTTGTCGATCTCGGCCACGATCCGTTCGGCCAGCGCCGCAGGCATTTCGGCGCGCAACGCGGCCAGCATCTGCGGCGGGGCAACCAGAACCAGCTTGGCATCGCCGGCATGCGCCCCCAGGAAGCCGACCAAGACACGGGCAAAGCGGACCTGCGCGACGCGCTCGGGATCGCCCTGCACGAAGGCGGTGCCATGGCCCGTCCCTCGATCCCCCTCACGGCCCGGAGGAGCGGCAAAATCGACCGCAGGCTCAGCCGTGCGGCTGCCCAGAACCTTCAGTTCCGGCGCGCTCGGGTTGCCCACGTTCTCGACCAGAAACGCACGCGCCTCGTCGGCAATCAGAAACCTCACACCTTTGGAAAACAGCATGGCGTCCTCCTTTCTCATGCCTGAAAGAAAGGTAGTCCCGAGTACACCCGGTTACCAGCCCTTTGGTCAATGCGCCGCACCCCGGCGCAAACGCGCCCAGCAAAAAGCCCGCCGGATCGCTCCGGCGGGCTTGCTGTGACGATCGCGGCCGCGATTACATGCGCGAGGCGACGTTTTCCCAGTTCACCAGCTTGTCCAGGAAGTTGGTCAGATAGGCCGGGCGCTTGTTGCGGAAGTCGATGTAATAGCTGTGCTCCCACACGTCGCAGCCCAGAAGCGCGGTCTGGCCAAAGCACAGCGGGTTCACGCCATTCTCGGTCTTGGTGACCTTCAGCGCACCGTCGGCATCCTTCACCAGCCAGCACCAGCCCGAACCGAACTGGGCCGCACCGGCAGCGGCAAACTCTTCCTTGAACTTGGCGACCGAGCCGAACGACTCAACCAGCGCCTTTTCCAGCTCGCCCGGCATCACCTTGCCGCCCGGGCCCATCATTTCCCAGAACTGGGCATGGTTCCAGTGCTGCGACGCGTTGTTGAAAATGCCGTTCTGCGCGACGGCGCCCGCCTGATAGGTGCCCTTGACGACCTCTTCCAGCGACTTGCCTTCCCATTCGGTGCCCGCGATCAGCTTGTTGCCGTTGTCGACATAGGCCTTGTGGTGCAGGTCGTGGTGGTATTCGAGGGTTTCCTTCGACATGCCAAGATCGGCCAGCGCGTCATGGGCATAGGGAAGATCGGGAAGTTCGAAAGCCATAATATGCATCCTTTTCGAAGGGGTCCTGTTGCTGCCTCTATAGAAGCGCGCGGGGATCAGAGGTCAAGGGCGCATCCGCGCAAGACCCTGTGCGGATCAGCCGGGAACCGGCGCAAGGGGCGCCGCCCCCTGCCCGGCCCAAGGCCTGCCCGCGTTCAGAAAATCTCGCCACCCTTGCGCGAGGCGACCTCGAGCAGCCCCATCATATAGCCTGCGACCGAGCGGAAGCAGACGACGCTGATCTCGTCGGGCCCCGAACGCCAGAGCGCGGCGGCAACCTGCGCGGCGCGGGTGCGGCGCAACTCGCCTTCGGGCAGGGTGGCGAAATCGACGGGGCACAGCTTCATCAGCACCTGATCGGCCTTCGCACCCTGCACGGTGAACAGCGCGCGGGCGTCCGACACCACGGTGACCAGCGCATGTTCGTCCGCCAGCGCAGATGTCAGATCGGCGGCGATCTGCGGCGCCTGCGCATAATCGCACAGCAGCAAGAGTTCGTCCGGGCTCATCCAGCCTACCGCCTTGCCGCCCGCGCTGACGATGCCGCGCTGCGCGGGCACCGAAAGCCCAAGCGCCGCAAGCGCCCCGGCAAGGGCCGCACTGCCCAGATCGGCGCGGATCGTGACCATGCCGCGCAGCCCGGCCTCGGCCACCCGGGCGAAGCCGTCATGGGTTTGCCCGTTCAGGGCGCTGACCGCATCAGACATTCTGCTTCTTCCCTTCCTTGTCGTAGAACACCGGATCGACGATCCGCGCCTTGATCACCGCGCCCTTGTCGGCGGGGAAATCCAGCACCTCGCCCATCCGCGCGGGCCCGTGTTTGACCAGACCCATCGCGATGCCGCGCCCCAGCGTGGGCGAGAAATAGGTCGAGGTGACGCGCCCTTGGGTATGGCGCTGACCGTTGGCGTTATAGCCATCCGCCACCGCATAGACGCCATCGGGCAGAACCGAGCCATCCAGCGTTTCCAGCCCCACCAGCTGCCAGCGATCCGGGTCGGTCATATGGCTGCGTTCCTGGGCGCGCTTGCCGATGTAATCGGCCTTCTTCTTGCTGATCGCCCAGGACAGCCCCAGATCCTGCGGGATCACGGTGCCATCGCTTTCGTCGCCGATCATAATGAAGCCCTTCTCGGCCCGCATCACATGCAGCGCCTCGGTGCCGTAGGGCATCGCGCCGAACTCGGCGCCCGCGTCATGCAGCGCCTGCCAGAAGGCCAGACCCTGCGCCGCGGGCACGGCGATTTCATAGCTGAGCTCCCCCGAGAACGAGATGCGGAACACCCGCGCGTCGAACCCGCCAAGCGTGCCCTCGGCGAAGGTCATAAAGGGCAGCGCCTCGGCCGAGACATCCATGCCACCCAGTTTTTCCAGCAGCAGCCGCGCCTTCGGGCCGACCACGGCCACTTGCGCGAATTGCTCGGTCAGGTTGGCGGTATAGACCTTGAAATCCCACCATTCGCACTGCAGCCAGTCTTCCATGTGGCCGTGGATGCGGTCGGCGCCGCCGCTGGTGGTGTGGCACAGCCAGCTATCCTCGGACAGGCGCACCACGACGCCGTCATCCATCAGGAAGCCGTTGTCATTGCACATCAGCCCATAGCGGCATTTGCCCACCGGCAGGGTCGACATCATGTTGGTATACATCAGGTCGAGGAACCGGCCCGCATCGGGCCCCTTGACCAGGATCTTGCCCAGCGTCGAAGCATCGAGCAGCCCGACATTGCTGCGGGTGTTCGTGATTTCACGGTTCACCGCCGTGCGGTGGCTTTCGCCAGTGCGCGGGTAGGTATAGGGGCGCCGCCACAGGCCCACCGGCTCCCACGCGACGCCATGGGATTCGTGCCAGGCGTGCATCGGCGTGCGACGCAGCGGCTGGAAGATCTCGCCGCGCGCCTCGGCCGCGATCGCGCCAAAGCTGATCGGGGTATAGGGCGGGCGGAAGGTGGTGGTGCCGGTGGCCGGGATCGGCTGCCCCAGGGCATCGGACAACACCGCCAGGCCGTTGATGTTACTGAGTTTCCCCTGATCGGTCGCCATCCCCAGCGTGGTATAGCGCTTGGTGTGTTCGACCGATTCATAGCCTTCGCGGGCGGCCAGCTGCACGTCCGACACCTTCACGTCGTTCTGATAATCGAGGAAGGATTTGAACTTCAGCGCCTCTTTCGCGCCTGCCGGCATCACCCAGACCGGGGCCAGCGGGGCCTCGGGCTCGGTCACGGCGGGCAGATCGGCCTCGGCCATGATCTCGGGCAGGGTCAGCAGGCCATTGGCCGCGCCGACCGCCCGGGCCAGCGGCTGCCCGGCATCGCCCAGCGGCGGGCGGTCGGGATCGGGGCGGAACATCGCATGCGTGTTGTCCCAGGTCAGCTTGCCGCCGCAATGGCTCCACAGATGGACCACAGGCGACCAGCCGCCCGACATCGCCACGCAATCGCAAGCGATCTGTTCGATCACGCCGCCCTCGCCCGCCTGCGCGCAGATCGCAACGCCGGTCACCGCCTTGCGACCATGCACCTTGGCGATGCCGCGGCCTTCCAGAACGCGCACGCCGCGTTCGCGCACCTTCTGCGCCAGCCGACCCGAGGCATGTTCGCGCGCGTCGACCACGGCGGCCACCGTCAGCCCGGCATCCAGCACCGCCAGCGCGGTGCGATAGGCATCGTCGTTATTGGTCACGATCACGGTGCGGTCGCCGGGGCTGACACCCCAGTTCACGATGTAGTCGCGCACAGCACCCGCCAACATGACGCCGGGCACATCGTTGCCGGCAAACGCCAGCGGGCGTTCGATGGCGCCCGTCGCGGTGATCGTCAGCCCGGCGCGAATGCGCCACAGACGGTGCCGCGGGCGGCCATCGCCCGGGGTCGCATCGCCCACCGACTGATAGCCGATGGCATAGCCGTGGTCATGCAGACCGGCCAGCATCGTGCGCGTCATCAGGGTGACATTGTCCATGCCTTCAAGGATTTGCACGGCATTTCTGATCCAGTCGGCAGCCGCCTGACCGTCGATTTGGCCCCCGTCGACGGGCGCGCGCCCGCCCCAATGCGGGGTCTGTTCCAGCACCATCACCCGCTTGCCCGTGCGGGCCTCGCGCAGCGCTGCGGCCAGACCGGCCACCCCGCCCCCCGCGACCAGAGCGTCGGTATAGGCATAGGCCTGTTCATAGCGGTCGACATCGGCCTCGCGCGGGACGCCGCCCAGACCTGCGGATTGCCGCACGATCGGCTCGAACAGATGTTTCCAGGCGAAGCGCGGGAACATGAAGGTCTTGTAATAGAACCCGGCGGGGAAGAATTTATACAGCTTGTCGTTGATCTCGCCCACGTCGAAGTCGAGGCTGGGCCAGTGGTTCTGGCTGCGCGTCTCGGCGCCCTCGAACAGTTCGGTGGTGGTGGTGCGTTGATCGGGTTCAAACCGCGCATTGCGGCCCAGACCGACGAGCGCGTTCGGTTCCTCGACGCCCGAGGCCACCAGCCCGCGGGGGCGGTGATATTTGAAGCTGCGCCCCAGCATCACCTGGCCCGCGCCCAGAAGCGCCGAAGCCAGCGTATCGCCCGCATAGCCGCGCAAGGGCTTGCCGTTGAAGGTGAAATTCAGGGGTTTGGCGCGGTCGATCAGACGGCCGCCTTTGGCCAGACGGGTGCTCATTTATAGCCCTCCCAAGTGGGGCGTTTTTCCTTGATCTTGGCAATCAGATCGGCGGGCGGTTCCGTGGTCTGGGCAGGATAGGTGCCGAACACTTCAAGCGTGGCCGTGCAGCGCGCCGCCAGAAACCACTTGCCGCAGCCATAGGCATGGCGCCAGCGTTCGAAATGCACGCCCTTGGGATTTTTGCGCGCAAACATGTAGGATTCGAAATCGGCATCCGAAGACCCGGGACCGAAACGCTTCAGATGCGCCTCGCCTCCCGGGGCCAGTTCGGTTTCCTCAACACGCGCCCCGCAATAGGGGCATTGGAGGGTCAGCATGACGCGCGCTCCTGCATCAGGGGGCGCGCCATGCGGTCGTGCCCGGAGTTAATTTTTGTCGGGAAGGTCGATCTGGATTTCCGGCTCATCGGCCGCGGGGACATCGCCGCCCGTGAAAATGTACCAGCCTGCCCCGACAACGAGGACAAGCAGCACGCCGATGAGGAAGCTCTTGAGGCCGGTGCCGGTCGGTTCTGCCATGGGTCATCATCCTTCTGTGTTTGTTGCAGAAAGATAACGCCGGTCGCCGCATCGCGGTTCCCATGCGCGCAAACCGCCGCCCGCCGCAAGCGGAAGAAGGAATACTGCGGTGCCATCAGTGCGCCACCCCGGCCGCCACGCTTTCGTCGATGAAGCGGCCCTCGCGGAAACGGTTCAGCCCGAAATCGGCGGCCAGCGGCCCGGGTTCGCCCTTGGCCACCAGTTCGGCCATCGCCCAGCCCGAGCCGGGGATCGCCTTGAAACCACCAGTGCCCCAGCCGCAATCGACGAAGATATTCTCGACCGGCGTTTTCGAAATGATGGGCGAGCGGTCGCCGGTCATGTCGACGATACCGCCCCATTGCCGCAGCATTTTCAGACGACTGATGATCGGGAAGGTTTCGACCAGCGCGCGCGTGGTTTCCTCGACATGGTGCCAACTGCCGCGTTGGGTGTAGTTGTTGAACCCGTCGGTGCCGCCGCCGATCACCAGCTCGCCCTTGTCGGATTGCGACATGTAGCCATGCACCAAGTTGGCCATCACCACCACGTCGATCGTCGGCTTGATCGGCTCGGACACCCAGGCCTGCAGCGCCATGGATTCGATCGGCAGCCGGAAGCCCGCCATCTCGGCCAGAACGCTGGAATGGCCCGCCACGACGATCGCAAGCTTGCCGCAGTCGATCGCGCCCTTGGTGGTATCGACGCCGACCACACGGCCGCCTTCGGTGCGCACGCCGGTCACTTCGCATTGCTGGATGATGTCCATGCCCATGTTCGAGCAGCCCCGCGCATAGCCCCAGGCCACCGCGTCGTGCCGCGCCGTGCCGCCGCGTTCCTGCAGCAGCGCCCCCAGCACCGGATAGCGCGGCCCCTCGATATTCAGGATCGGCACCAGCTCCTTGACCTCGGCCGGTTCGATCCAGCGGGTTTCGACGCCTTGCAGGTTGTTGGCATAGACGGTGCGCTTGTAGCCGCGGATCTCGTGTTCGCTTTGTGCCAGCATCAACAGGCCGCGCGGGCTGAACATGACGTTGTAGTTCAGGTCCTGGCTCAGGTCTTCGTAAAGCTTGAGCGCCTTGTCGTAGATCGCCGCCGACGGGTCTTGCAGATAGTTCGAGCGGATGATCGTGGTGTTGCGGCCGGTGTTGCCACCGCCCAGCCAGCCCTTCTCGATCACCGCGACATTGGTGATGCCATGCACCTTGCCCAGGTAATAGGCCGTGGCTAGACCGTGACCGCCTGCCCCCACGACGATGACATCGTAGCGTTTTTTCGGCTCGGGGCTGCGCCAGGCGCGCTCCCACCCGGCGTGGAACCGCGCGGCTTCGCGGGCAACGGCGAACATCGAATAGCGTCTCATCGGGCACGGGCCTTTCTGGTGTCTGCGCAGTCGGGGCGGGCGGCGAATCCGTCGGGCGGGCCGCATCCCCTGCCCCTGTGATGCACCCCGTGCCGCGACGAAAGCCACCCCCAAGCGGCAATTGAGGGAAAAATGCGACATCGTCCTGCGACAGGTCGCCCCTTTCACGCGCTTGGCACTTTCTTGCGCGGCCCATCCGGCCTAAATGATGCGCAAGGATAGGAGACCTCATGCTGTTTTGGACCCTCACCGCCGCCCTGGTGGCGTTTGTCGCGCTGCTTTTCGTGCTGGCCCTCGTGCGCCGTCACCCCGCGACGGCGACCGCCGCCGATTATGACGTGCAGGTTTATCGCGACCAGTTGCGCGATCTGGAGCGCGACCTCACCCGCGGCGTGATGAGCGCCGAGGAAGCCGAGCGCACGCGCATCGAAATCTCGCGCCGGATGCTGGAGGCCGACCGCGCCGCGCAAAAGGCCGCCCGCCCCTCCGAGGCACCCCGCGCGGCAACGGTGGCCGTGTTGCTGGGGCTGGCGGCCCTGATGGGCGGGTCGTTCTGGCTGTATCAACGGCTGGGCGCGGCGGGCTATGCCGATCAGCCGATCGCCGGACGGTTCGAACTGGCCAACGATCTGTATGACAGCCGTCCCAGTCAAGACGATGCGGAAAAGGCCGCCGAGGTTCAGCGTGGCCCGATGCCGACCCCCGAGCCGCAGTTCGCCGAACTGATGGAGCGGCTGCGCAAGGCCGTGTCCGAGCGTCCCAACGATGTGCAGGGTCTGGCACTGCTTGCGCGGAACGAAGCCAACATGGGCAATTTCCGCGCGTCCTGGCAGGCACAACGCCGGCTGATCGCGCTGCGCGGCGATGCCGCCACCGCCGCCGATTACGCGCAGCTGGGCGAATACATGACCGTGGCCGCCGGCGGCCTGGTGACCAAAGAGGCCGAAGAAGCCTTCGCCACCGCGCTCGACAAGGACCCGCGCGATGCGCTGTCGCGCTATTACATCGGGTTGATGATGGCGCAGAACGCGCGCGGCGACCGGGCGTTCCGGATCTGGGATGCCATGCTGCGCGACGGCACCCCCGAAGGGCCCTGGATGACGCCGATCCGGGCCAATATCGAACAACTGGCCTGGATCGCGGGCGAGACCAGCTATCAGATGCCGCAGGCAAACGGGCGCGGCCCGACGGCCGAGGATATGCAGGCCGCGGCGCAGATGTCGCCCGAAGAGCGCCAGCAGATGATCCGCGGCATGGTCGAACAGCTCAACGACCGGCTCGCCACCGAAGGCGGCACCGCCGCCGACTGGGCCAAGCTGATCTCTTCGCTGCGGATGCTGGGCGAGGAAGACCGCGCGCAGAAAATCTGGACCGAGGCGCAGGGGCTGTTCGCCACCGCCCCCGACGATCTGGAACGTATCCGTCAGGCCGCCGAAGGCGAAGTGGCGCAAATGCCGATGGCCGCCCCGCAGGCACCGATGATGCCCGGCCCCAGCGCCGAGCAGATGCAGTCCGCCGCCGAAATGACCCCGGAAGAGCGCCAGCAGATGATCGAGGGCATGGTCGACGGGCTGGTCGACCGGCTGACCACCGAGGGCGGGGCCGCCAACGAATGGGCGCGCGCCATTTCCTCGCTGGCGACATTGGGCAAGACCGACCGCGCCGCCGAAGTCTATGCCGCGGCACAGACCGCGCTGGCGGGCGACGAGGCTGCGCTTGCAATGGTCAAGGGCGCCGCAGAGGCCGCCGGAGTGGCGCAGTGATCTGCGCCACCATCGAAGATTTCGCGCCCCACCTGCCGCGCTACGGCGGGCTCGCGGGGCTTGATCTGGGCACCAAGACGATCGGCGTCGCGGTCTCGGACCGGATGCGCTCGGTCGCCTCGCCGCTTTCCACCATCCGGCGCGAGAAGTTCACGCTGGACGCGGCGGCCCTGCTGAAGATCACCACCGAGCGCGAAATCGTGGGGCTGGTGCTGGGCCTGCCGATGAACATGGACGGCACGGAAGGCCCGCGCTGCCAGTCGACCCGGGCCTTCGCGCGCAATCTGGAAAAACTGACCGATCTGCCGATCACCTTCTGGGACGAGCGGCTGTCCACCGTGGCCGCCGAACGCGCGATGCTGGAAGCCGACATGAGCCGCAAGCGCCGCGCCGAGGTGATCGACCATGTCGCGGCCGGTTTCATCCTGCAGGGCGCGCTGGACCGGCTCAGTCACATGGGGGCGGCGCATGGCTGACCCGACCGACGAGATCGAAAGCCCCTGCGTCAAGCTCTGCGCGATCCACCCGGTCGAGAAGATCTGCGTCGGCTGCTTCCGTTCCCTCGCCGAAATCGGCAACTGGTCGCGGATGACCCCCGAAGCGCGCCGCGCGATCATGGCCGAACTGCCCGCCCGCGCCCCCCGCCTTCACAAACGTCGCGGCGGGCACACCGGACGCACGGGCGAATGAAGGGGGCGGCCCGCTCTTTGCCTGCGGCAAGATGAACGAGCTTTCACCTTGGTTCAAATATCCCGGGGGTGAGCGGCCACAGGCCGCGAGGGGGCAGCGCCCCCTCAGTCTTTTGAAGGAAACACGAAGCAGCGGTCGCGACGGATCATCAGCCACATCGGTGTGCCGGGTTTGGGCAAAAACACATTGGGCACCGTCGCGCGCAACACGCGGCCGTCGAAATCCATGCGGAACTCCACCAGGCTTTCGCGCCCCATGAAGCGCGCGCGTTCCACCACGCCGCGGGCGGGCGTGCCATCTTGCGCGGTCGGATTGGGGCCGCGGCCCGCGCGATCGAAGTCGATCTTGAGGTGCTGCGGGCGGATGACGATATCGACCTCGGTACCGTCAGGATGGCCGGGCATCAGGAAATCGCCAAAGGGCGTGGCCGTCAGGGCGCCCCGCACCACGCCCTTCAAAACGTTGATATCGCTGAAGAACGCCGCCGCCGCGCGATCCACCGGCGCGTTATAGAGGTTATAGGGTGCGCCACGCTGCACGATCTTGCCGCCGCGCATCAGCAGGATCTGGTCGGCCATGCGCATCGCCTCGTGCGGCTCGTGCGTGACCAGCAGAACGGCGGTGCCTTCCTCTTTCAGCAGCGCCAGCGTCTCGTCGCGGATGCCGTCGCGCAGCCGCTCGTCCAGCCCCGAGAAGGGCTCGTCCATCAGCAGGATGCGCGGGCGCGGCGCCAGCGCCCGGGCCAGGGCCACGCGCTGTTGCTCGCCCCCCGACAGCGCATGTGGGAAGCTGTCGATGTGTTTTTCCAGATGCACCCGTTCCAGCAGTTCCGCCACCCGCGCGCGTTTCTCGGCGCGCGAACCGTCCAGCCCGAAGGCCACGTTGTCCGCCACGCTCAGGTGCGGAAACAGCGCGAAATCCTGAAACATCAGACCGATGGCCCGGCGTTCGGGCGGCACGCGGAACACCGTGTCGCACACCAGGTTGCCATCGACGAAGATCTTGCCCTGATCTTGCATGTCCACGCCCGCGATGATCCGCAGCGTGGTGGATTTACCGCAACCCGAAGGCCCCAGCAGGCAGGTGACCTGTCCCGCCGGGATGCTGAAGGACACATCGTCGACCACCACCTGCCCGTCGAAGCGGCGCACCAGGTTCTGCACCTCCAGCCGGGGGGCTTCGGCGTGGTGCGGCTGCGGGGCGGAGGATGGGCTCACCGGGCTTTCCGATCAAATCACTCAGGGATAAGGCGGGATAACAGGGCGCGCGCGGGGGTGCAAGCCACCGCCCTGCGCCCTGCCGTGCCCTCAGATGGTGATATTCGTGGCACCGCCATCAAGCAGGATGTTCTGCCCGACAATGAACCCCGCATGGGTCGAACACAGGAAGGCACACATCGCGCCGAATTCTGCCCGCGTGCCATAGCGCCCGACCGGGATATTGGCAAAGCGCCGCGCGCGGGCCTCGTCCAGGGTAATCCCCTCGGCGCGCACAACGGCCCCGTCCAGCGCATCGGCGCGGTCGGTCGCATGCAGCCCGGGCAGCAGGTTGTTGATGCAGACCCCGGCGTGGGCAACCTGCCGCGCCGTGCCCGCGACAAACCCGGTCAGCCCGGCGCGGGCCGAATTCGACAGCCCAAGCTGCGCGATCGGCGCGCGCACCGATTGCGAGGTGATGTTGACCACCCGGCCCCAGCCGCGCGCCATCATGCCCGGCAGGCAGGCCTGCATCATCGCGATCGGCGCCAGCATGTTGGCATCCAGCGCCTTGATGAAATCCTCGCGCGTCCAGTCGCTCCAGACGCCGGGCGGCGGGCCGCCTGCGTTATTGACCAGAATGTCCACATCGCCCGCAGCATCCAGCACCGCGGCGCGGCCCTCGGGCGTGGTGATGTCGGCGGCGACCGGGATCACCGTCACGCCGAAGCGCGCCTCGATGTCATTGGCGGTGGCGGCCAGCGCATCGACGCCGCGCGCGTTCAGCACGATTTCGGCGCCGGCCTCGGCCAGCGCCTCGGCACATCCGCGCCCCAACCCCTTGGAGCCCGCACAGACGATCGCACGCCGCCCCTTGATCCCCAGATCCATCCCTCTCTCCTCTTTGCTGATCCCGCCCGTTGAGGGCCGATCGTCCCGGCCCCCGAACCTAGCGTGAACGGCGGGCAAGACAAGGCACAACTGTCCGCAGCGCCTCCCAAGGCTTGACGCACGCGACAAGTCCTGATTAACCCCACGGAAGCCTTTCACGTCCAGTTTGTGCCGCACACGCCCCCTTAGCCAGAGATCCCCACGCCGATGGTTTCGCGCCCCGCTCCGCCCGCTCAGGCCGTTCACGTCTTCGATGCGGATCTGATCTGGGTCACCTCGGGGGCCAATCAGGGCGACGGTCTGGATCTGGCAGGCCTGTGCCAGCCTGGCGATGTGTATCAGCTGGATCGTGCGGCACAGCCGCTGCGGCTGATGTTGCAACCAACGCCTGCCGAAAACGGATCGCAGCATATTGCACAGGGGTCCGAGCTGGGCCAGCCCGGCGATTGCATCACCCTGCTGGCGCGCCATGTGATGATGGCGCCCGATGGCGACACCGTCGACATCCTGCTGATCCGCCATGACGAGGCGCAGGCCCTCTATGCGCTGCCGCTTTCGCCGATTGCCGCGCGCACCGATTACACGCTGATCGAGGCGCATGAGGACCCCGGCGCCGTGCGGCTGTCCGATCTGGTCTGCGTGGCCTTCACCACCGGCACGATGATTACCCTGGCAGGCGGCGCGCAACGCGCGATCGAGACGCTGAGCCCGGGTGACCGGGTGCTGACCCGCGATAACGGCCCGCAGCCGCTGCGGCTGGTCAGCAAGGCAACGCTGCGTGCGCTTGGCTCCTTCGCGCCGGTGGTGATTTCCGCAGGCACGCTGGGCAATGACGGTGATCTGGTGATCTCGCCGCACCATCGTGTGTTCCTGTATCGCCGCGGCGACAAACGGCTGGGCGACACGTCCGAAATTCTGGTGCAGGCCAAGCATCTGGTGGATGACGACCATGTCTGGCGCCGCGAAGGCGGCTATGTCGATTATTACGCGCTAGTCTTCGACCGGCACGAGATCATCTATGCCGAGGGCATCCCGGTCGAGAGCCTGATGGTCAACGCCGCCACCCTGAGCCTGCTGCCCGAGGAACTGACCGCCGAGATCCGCGCGCGCCTGCCCGACCTGAGCCACAAGCCGCATTTCGGCACCGAAGCCGGGCGCGAAGTGCTGGACCGCGTCGGCCGCGAGGCGCTGTTCAAACACCGCGACAAGGACTGAGCGCCCCCCCCATCCCGCTTGCCCGTTGTCGCCCCTTCGGCTAAAGGGCGCACATGACAAACACAGCCGCCCTTCCGCCCGAAATCGCCCGCCGCCGGACCTTTGCGATCATCTCGCACCCCGACGCCGGCAAGACCACGCTGACCGAAAAATTCCTGCTGTTCGGCGGCGCCATCCAGATGGCCGGTCAGGTGCGTGCCAAGGGCGAGGCGCGGCGCACGCGGTCGGACTTCATGAAGCTCGAGCAAGAGCGCGGGATCTCGGTCTCGGCCTCGGCCATGTCGTTCGAATACAAGGAGTTCCGCTACAATCTGGTGGATACCCCCGGCCACAGCGATTTTTCCGAAGACACCTATCGCACGCTGACGGCGGTCGATGCGGCGATCATGGTGATCGACGGGGCGAAGGGCGTGGAAAGCCAGACGCGCAAGCTGTTCGAGGTCTGCCGCCTGCGCGACCTGCCGATCCTGACCTTCTGTAACAAGATGGACCGCGAAAGCCGCGACACGTTCGAGATCATCGACGAGATCCAGGAAAACCTGGCAATCGACGTGGCGCCCGCCAGCTGGCCGATCGGGATGGGACGCGAGTTTCTGGGCTGCTACGACCTGCTGCACGACCGGCTGGAGCTGATGGACCGGGCCGACCGCAACCGGGTGGCCGAGACGGTCAAGATTTCTGGGCTGGACGATCCGAAGCTGGCCGAACATGTGCCCGCCGCGCAGCTGGCCAAGCTGCGCGAAGAACTGGAAATGGCGCGCGAACTGCTGCCCGCCTTCGACCGGCAGGCGTTTCTGGAAGGCCATCTGACGCCGATCTGGTTCGGCTCGGCGATCAATTCCTTCGGCGTCAAGGAACTGATGGACGGGATCGGCGAATTCGGCCCCGAACCGCAGGTGCAGAACGCCGCCGAACGCGCGGTCTCGCCCGACGAAAAGGCGGTGACCGGCTTCGTGTTCAAGGTGCAGGCCAACATGGACCCCAAGCACCGCGACCGCGTGGCCTTCGTGCGGCTGGTCTCGGGGCATTTCACGCGCGGCATGAAACTGACCCATGTGCGCACGAAAAAACCGATGGCCGTGTCGAACCCGGTGCTGTTCCTGGCCGCCGACCGCGAACTGGCCGAAGAGGCCTGGGCAGGCGACATCATGGGCATTCCCAACCACGGCCAGCTGCGCATCGGCGATGCGCTGACCGAGGGCGAGGTGCTGCGTTTCACCGGCATCCCGAGTTTCGCGCCCGAATTGCTGCAATCGGTGCGCTCGACCGACCCGATGAAGGGCAAGCATCTGGAAAAAGCGCTGATGCAATTCGCCGAGGAAGGTGCGGCCAAGGTGTTCAAACCCGCCATCGGGTCGGGCTTCGTGGTGGGCGTCGTGGGGGCGCTGCAATTCGACGTTCTGGCCAGCCGGATCGAGATCGAATACGGCATCCCCGTGCGGTTCGAGCCGAGCCAGTTCACCAGCGCCCGCTGGGTGCAGGGCGACAAGGCGGCCATCGAGAAGATGGTGAACGTCAACAAGCAGCACATCGCCCATGACCACGACGGCGACATCGTGTTCCTGACCCGCCTGCAATGGGACATCGACCGCGTGGTGCGCGACTATCCCGGCATCGTGCTGTCGGCGACGAAGGAAATGATGGTGTAGCCTTAGGACAAAAAGCTTGCGTATGCGCCTGACTTCGCTAGCGTTTCCCTAGTAAAAAATGAGGGAGCTTCGTATGCGAACCGTGCTGGTTGCCATGATTTTTGCTCTGAGCGGCTGCGCCTCGCAGATACTCGAATCCTATGTTGGCAAGTCGGTAAATGAGCCGATCCTCGATTACGGCCCACCAACACATGTGCTCGAACTGGACAATCACACCCGGGCATATCAGTGGAAGGTTGATGCCTCCGGCGCCATGCCGATCTACACTCCCACCAGCGCGACGGCATACGGCCCGAGCGGGGTAACGACCGTGACAGGCTCAACAACGACTTGGGTGCCCTACAGCAATACCTGTATCTACACTCTTCTCGCCCAACCCAACGGTAAGGACTGGGTAGTCACAGGCTATCGCAAACCCTCACTCGACTGTGAGTAATTACAACCTCGGCGGGCAGTAGGAAGGCGCCGTTACCCCTCCCTAGTGCCCCGACCCGAGCGTTTCCCCTTGCACCAAATACCCATAAATGGCAACGGATCGAGGTTGCAAAGATGCAAGCCCCCGCTCAGGCTTCGGGTTCGATCAGCCGGTGGTATTCCTGGATCGCGAAGCGGTCGGTCATGCCCGCCACATAATCCAGAACCACGCGCGCAAGTTCCGTCTTGCCTTCGTTGCCCTTGGCTGCGGCGCGCGCGACATCTTCGTGCCAGTCGTCGGGCAACAGCCCCGGGTCGTCCAGAAACAGCGGGAACAGCGCATTCACCATCGCGGTCACGCGCTTGCGTTCGATCACGACGGTCGGCGCGCGATACATGCGCTGGAACAGGAACAGCTTGATCGCCTTGAGGTTCTGATAGAGCGGTTTCGAGAACCGGATGATCGGCCCGTCCATCTGGCGGATGTCGTCAACCGATTGCGGCTGCAGGCTGGTCAGCCGGTTTTGCGCCACCGCGATCACATCCTCGACCATCACGCCAAAGACCCGGCGCAGCGCCTCGTGGCGGCGGCGGGTGGCGTCGAGCCCCGGATGCAGGCGGTCGACCTGCTCGAAACACTCGCCGATCACCGGCAGTTCGCACAGGTCGTCTTCGGTGAACAGCCCGGCGCGCAAACCATCGTGCAGATCGTGGTGGTTATAGGCGCAATCGTCCGCGACCGCCGCCACCTGCGCCTCGGCCGAAGCGTTGGTTTCCAGCTCCAGATCCCATTGCGCGTCGAATTCGGCCAGCGCGTAGGGCAGGCTGGCGCGGTCGGGCACCTGATGCGAGCCGCCCTTGTCCGAGATCACCGGTCCGTTGTGCTTGGCGATGCCCTCGAGCGTCTCCCACGTCAGGTTCAGCCCGTCGAAGCCTGCATAATGGCGTTCCAGTTTCGTCACGATCCGCAGCGCCTGCGCGTTGTGGTCGAACCCGCCATAGGGCGCCATCAGGACCGCCAGCGCATCCTCGCCGGTGTGGCCGAAGGGCGGGTGGCCCAGGTCATGCGCCAGCGCCACCGCCTCGGCCAGATCGGTGTTGAGCCCCAGCGCCCCCGCGATCGTGCGCGCCACCTGCGCCACCTCGATCGTGTGGGTCAGCCGGGTGCGGTAATAGTCGCCCTCGTGCTCGACGAAGACCTGGGTCTTGTGCTTCAGCCGACGAAACGCCGAAGAGTGGATGATCCGGTCGCGGTCGCGCTGGAAGGGCGTGCGGAAGGTCGAGATGCTTTCGGGGTAAAGCCGTCCCCGGCTGGCATCGGGATGGCAGGCATAGGGTTGCAGCACGGGCATCCTCGTCTTGTCGGCACGTTCGCCCCACCCTATATCCCGATTGTTACCGAAATACAGGCCCAAGGTGCGTATCATGCAATTGCCCCCCAAAGTGACCGACCGCGCCTTTGCCCGTCTGGCGGCGATCAACGCCGGTCAGGCCGTGCCGCGCGCGTTGCGCGTGGCGGTCGAGGGCGGCGGCTGCTCGGGGTTCCAATACGACCTGAAGCTGGAAGATACCCCGGCCGCAGATGACATCGTGCTGGAAGGCGCGGGTCAGCGCGTGTTCATCGACCCGGTCTCCCTGCCCTTCCTGGAAAACGCCACGATTGATTTCACCGACGAGCTGATCGGCGCAAGGTTCGTGGTGCAGAACCCGAACGCGACCAGTTCCTGCGGGTGTGGGATCAGTTTCTCGATGTGAGGCGGCTTGTGCAGGGTCAGAGGCCCATGCAAACCTGACCCGCGCGGGAACGAGGTGGGCGGATGGTGCGGGCGAATGAGATCAGGGACGAGAATACTCTAGTCGCGTGGTTAGAAGCGCGACCAAAGGACACGCGGCAGCGGGACGTTACAGTTATTGCGCATCGGGCCGCCATGCGGGTGTTACCGATTTTCGTTTTGGATCTCGGGAAACACTCAGTGGCGAACCAAGATTTGGCAGCCCTTCCATTTCTGCGGACAAGTTTGACGTCAGAGGTCTGCATGGCGAATATGTCAATTGACGTCGAAAATGCACTTTCGTCCGCCATTTTTTCCCTCTCATCCTCTACCAAAGCCGTCTCCGCCCTACCTGCACTTTCCGCAGCAATCTCCGCTATCTCTACCACCGCAGCCGCCTTTTTTGTTTCCATCACACGCTCCGCTGGTGTTTTGAATAGCACGCGCGATGACGCCGCTGTGATCGAAGCCGGAAACGCCCCACAATTTTCGCCGCTTTGGATGCACTTGGAAACCCCAGGCAGGTATGATCAGGTGGATCCCCCATACCAGAAAGGGCGCGTTCTTGATGAATTCAGTTCGCATTGGCACAAAGCGCGCACTTGGCTTTCCGGCCTCTCCGGCTATGAGTTCTGGATCCGCTGGTATGAATCCGCCCTCTATGGCCGCCCGCTCACCGACGACTGGAACAGCCATTTTCAGCTACTGACTGACATTGCCCTCATCCCGAATGAAGACTGGCAAAAGGGCGCTGTGCATGTGGCCAGGCTTATCGCCGCGCGCGAGGAACGCCATCGCCTCCTCGCACAAACACGCCGCCTTCAAGCAGAGCTGGCGCCTATCGCCTCGCATGTTTCTTCCTCACGGGTTGGCCACAATAATCCACCCGAGGAACTGACCGATATTGAGGCAGTCCAAGCAGTCTCAATCATTTGGCTAACACTTAATAACGCAGAGCGAGAACTCGAGAAAGTAAAGCCTTCGCGCCAAGCGCTGCGTAAGATCGCGCGAACCCTGCTGAATGCCGCAATCGCAATGGCGAGATACTGTGCAAAACTGACGGACAAAGCCTTGCAAAAGGCTGCCGAAGAGGTTGGCTCTGCCTCGGCAAAATGGACGATCACACTTGGGGGCGGAACACTCATCGTCAAAATGATGGGCCTAGACGACGCGATCCGAACTCTCGCAGAGGCCATTGCGCGCTACGCAGGTGGCTAGCCCCTTTCACTCACACGCCTAGCCCCCTACAACAGGGCAAACCGGAGGGCCGCGCATGAAAATCGCCACATTCAACATCAACGGCATCAAGGCCCGGGCCGAGGCTTTGCCCGCTTGGCTGCGCGCGGCAGAGCCCGATGTGGTGGTGTTGCAGGAAATCAAGTCGGTGGACGAGGCCTTCCCGCACGAGATTTTCGACGGTTTGGGCTACAGCATTGAAACGCATGGGCAAAAGGGCTTCAACGGCGTCGCGATCCTGTCGAAACTGCCGCTGGAGGACGTGACCCGCGGCCTGCCCGGTGATGACACTGATGAACAGGCCCGCTGGATCGAGGCAACGGTGGTGGGCAAGGTGGCGGTGCGGATTTGCGGGCTCTACCTGCCCAACGGAAACCCGGCGCCGGGGCCGAAATACGACTACAAACTGGCCTGGATGGCGCGGATGCGCGCGCGTGCGGCCGCGTTGCTGGCCAGCGAAATGCCGTTCCTGATGGCTGGCGATTACAACGTCATCCCGGAGGACGAGGACGCCGCCAAACCCGAAGCCTGGCGCGAGGATGCACTCGCGCTGCCCGAAAGCCGCGCGGCGTTCCGGCGCATCCTGAACCTGGGCTTCACCGATGCCTTCCGCGCCCGGGTGCAAGGTGCGGGGCATTACAGTTTCTGGGATTATCAGGCCGGCGCATGGGCCAAGAACAACGGCATCCTCATCGACCACCTGCTGCTCAGCCCGCAGGCCGCCGATCTGTTGCGCGATGCGGGCATCGACAAGGCGGTGCGGGGCGGCGACAAGCCCTCGGATCACGTTCCGGTCTGGATCGAGCTGGACGCCTGACCCGGCGTGACGCTGCGTCACTCACCCCCGGCCCGGCGGCCCGTGCATAGTGGCCGCACTCAGGGAGGAGTGACACATGACCCAATACCCGATCAGCCGCTTTCCGGTGCCCCGGCTTGCCGATCTGCCCGAAGACATCCGCGCCCGCATCGAGGCGGTGCAGGAAAAGGCGGGCTTCATCCCCAATATCTTTCTGGCGCTGGCCCATCGCCCCGATGAATTCCGCGCCTTCTTCGCCTATCACGACGCGCTGATGGAGCGCCCGGGCAACCTGAGCGTGGGTGAGCGCGAGATGATCGTGGTCGCGACCTCGGCGGCGAATGAATGCCAGTATTGCGTGGTAGCCCATGGCGCGATCGTGCGGGTGCGCATGAAGAACCGCATCCTGGCCGATCAGCTGGCCAGCAATTACCGCAAGGCCGATATCACGCCGCGCCAGCGCGCGATGCTGGATTTCGCACTGAAGGTCAGCGCCCGTGCGCAGGAGGTGGACGAGGCCGATTACGCCGCGCTGCACGCCCATGGGCTGAACGATGACGACATCTGGGACATCGGCGCGATCACCGCCTTCTTCGGCCTGTCGAACCGGCTGGTGAACATGGCCTCGATCCGCGCCAATGAGGAATTCTTCGGCATGGGCCGATAGGGCGCAGGGGGGCGCCGCCCCCCAGGCCTTGCGGCCTCCCCCCGGGATATTTCGACCAGAAAGAAGGATAGGGCTTTCTTTCTGGTGCAAATATCCCGGGGGAGGCTGCGGCACGCAGCCGGGGGCAGCGCCCCCTGCCCGGTCAGCCGCCCGCGCCGGCGGTCACATCATGGCCATAGACCCAATCGAAATGTCCGATCAGCCGCTCAGGCGCCAGCGACGAGGCCAGCCGCAGCCCCAGATGACCGACGGTGCGGCTAAGACCCGACAGGTGGTAATTGCGCGCGTTCTTGTTTGCGGCCTCGACGATACGGGTGCAGCGCGGGCGGCGCGCGGCCTGATAGGCGGCCAGCGCGGCCGCATCGCCATCATGGCTGGCCAGGGCCTCGGCCAGAACCCAGGCATCCTCCAGCGCCATCACCGCCCCCTGCGCGAGGAAGGGCAGCGTCGGATGCGCCGCGTCGCCCAGGATTGCCGCGCCCTGGCCGTGCCAGTGTTCCGCCACCGGATGACGGAACAACCCCCAAAGCCAGGGTTCCTCGACCTGATCGAGCCAGCCCCGCACCGTCGGGCAGAAATCCTCGAAGGCGGCGCGCAGGGTCAGCGGGTCGTCGCGCAGGGTCCAGCTTTCCTCGACCCAGCGGCGGCGCTCCTCGATGGCCACGATGTTGCGCAGCCCGCCGCCCAGCGGATAGCTGACCAGATGCTTGCCCGCGCCCATGAAGACCTGCGCCAGTTTCGGCGCGGTATCGTCACAGGGGATCAGCGCGCGCCAAGCGACCTGATGGGTGAAGAACGGCGCCACCGCCCCGTTCAGCGCCTGACGCACCTTCGAATGCAGCCCGTCTGCGCCGATCAGCAGGTCGGCCTCCAGCTCGACACCCTGTGCGGTGACCAGCCGGGGCTTGTGATCGCCCAGAATCACGCTGTCGATCTTTTGCAGCAACCGGATCTGCACACCCGCCGCGCGCGCGCCTTCGGCCAGCAGTTCGATCAGTCGCGCGCGATGCACGAAACGATACTCTGCCCCCGGCCGCAGCCGCGCCAGATCGAGCCGCGCGACACGGGTCGCGGTTTCGCCGTCGATCAGCTCGACCGCCTCTCCCACCGGCCCCGCCGCGGCCAGCGCTTCGCCCAGGCCCAGGGCCTGCAGGACGCGCGCGCCGTTGGGCGAGATCTGCAGCCCGGCGCCCACCTCGCGGATCGCCTCGGCCTGTTCGAACACCGTCACCTCGGCCCCGCGCAGCGCCAGGGCGCGCGCCACCGTCAGCCCGGCAACCCCTGCCCCCAGCACCGTGATCTTGCGTCCGATCAGCATCGGCCCCTCCTGAAATCAAAACACCGGCACCTTGGGGGCGCCGGTGCGAACCGTCCTTGAGCGAAATCAAACCGCTCCGATCCGAAACCGCTCAGTCGTCGCGGTGGACTTTCTCGCGGCGCTCGTGACGTTCCTGCGCCTCCAGCGTCATCGTGGCAATCGGGCGCGCATCCAGCCGTTTCAGGCTGATCGGCTCGCCCGTCATCTCGCAATAGCCGTATTCGCCGTTGTCGATCCGGCGCAGCGCGGCGTCGATCTTGCTGACCAGCTTGCGCTGACGATCCCGGGTGCGCAGCTCCAGCGCACGGTCGGTTTCTTCGCTGGCGCGGTCGGCGATGTCGGGCACGTTGCGCGCCGATTCTGCCAGACCTTCAAGCGTCTCGGCGGATTGTTCCAGAAGTTCGGCTTTCCATGCCTGCAGCTTGCGGCGGAAATACTCGAGCTGACGGTCGTTCATGAACGGCTCGTCTTCGGCCGGGCGGTAGTCATCCGGAAGAAACGATTCGGCTTTCATTCGCGACCCTCTCCTTCGTGCCTGCCGGTTCGGGTTTCTTGCAAACCATCCGGCGCCTCTTGCGCGCTCCCATACCGCATGGCGCAGGGGTTGTCACGCCCCCCTTTCACCCCGATGTGACGTGGCGCGATCACATTTGCCCCCCTGCGGCCGGGTTGCGGGCTTGCCGCAGCGCAGATAACGTGGCCCGGCCCGGATGGTCCTTGCGACAGTCCGGCCCCAGCCACAGGAGCCCGCGCCGTGAAGTTTCAATCGACCGAGACCTATGTTGCCCCCGCCGATCTGACGGTGGCCGTCAATGCCGCCGTGGCGCTGGAACGTCCGCTGCTGGTCAAGGGCGAACCGGGCACCGGCAAGACCGAACTGGCGCGCCAGGTTGCCGCCAGCCTGGGCCTGCCGATGGTGGAATGGAACATCAAATCCACCACCAAGGCGCAGCAGGGCCTGTATGAATACGACGCCGTCTCGCGCCTGCGTGACAGCCAGCTGGGCGATGCGCGGGTCAATGACGTGAAGAACTACATCCGCAAGGGCAAGCTCTGGCAGGCGTTCGAGGCGCCGGGCAAGGTGGTGCTCTTGATCGACGAGATCGACAAGGCCGATATCGAGTTCCCGAACGACCTGCTGCAGGAACTCGACAAGATGGAGTTCCACGTCTACGAAACAGGCGAGACGATCCGCGCAGCGCAGCGCCCCGTCATCATCATCACCTCGAACAATGAAAAGGAACTGCCCGACGCCTTCCTGCGCCGCTGTTTCTTCCATTACATCCGCTTCCCCGAACCGCAGGTGATGCGCCAGATCGTCGAGGTGCATTTCCCCGGCATCAAGGAGGCGCTGCTGACCACCGCGCTGACGCAGTTCTACGAAATCCGCGAAACCCCGGGACTGAAGAAGAAACCCTCGACCTCTGAAGTGCTCGACTGGCTGAAACTTCTGCTGGCCGAAGACCTCGCCCCCGAGGATCTGGCGCGCGAGGGCGCGAACCTCCTGCCCAAGCTGCACGGCGCACTTCTGAAAAACGAGCAGGACGTGCATCTGTTCGAACGGCTGGCCTTCATGGCCCGGCGTCAGACCCGCTGAGGCGGTGGCACAGGGGGCGCTGCCCCCGGCCTGCGGGCCTCCCCGGGATATTTCGGCCAAGGTGAACGGCAGGCGCCGGCCGCTATTTCATCTTGGCCGAAATATCCCGGGGGTGAGGGCCAGGGGCCCGAGGGGGCAGCGCCCCCTGCACGGCTCATCATCTTCATGACGTTTTCTCATCGCCCCCGGTCGTGCCCGGGCTTTGCCTCGGCCCCGCTTCGGCCTAGAACGGGATCAAGACACAGGAGAGGCGCATGGCAGACGACGCATTGGTCATTTTCACCCCTTCGGGCAAACGCGGGCGCGTGGCGCGGGGCACCAGCGTGCTGCAGGCGGCGCGGCAGCTGGGGGTGGATCTGGATTCTGTCTGCGGCGGGCGCGGGATCTGTTCGAAATGTCAGGTCCAGCCGGGTCTGGGCGAGTTTCCCAAGCATGGCGTCACCGTGGCGCCCGATGCGCTCAGCCCGATCAACGCGGTCGAGGAACGCTATGACCGCGTGCGCGGGCTGAAACCGGGGCGGCGGCTGGGCTGTCAGGCCTGCATTCAGGGCGATGTCGTGCTGGACGTGCCGCCCGAAAGCCAGGTCCACCGTCAGGTGATCCGCAAAAGCGCCTCCGAGCGGGTGATGGTCATGGACCCGGCCAGCCGCGCCTGTTTCGTCGATGTCACCCAGCCCGATATGCATGAACCCTCGGGCGATTTTCAGCGCCTGTCTGAAGCGCTGGAAAAACAATGGGGCATCAAGGGGCTGCAGGCCGATCTTGCGGTGTTGCGCGGGTTGCAGCCGGCGCTGCGCAAGGGGGGCTGGTCGGTCACGGCGGCGGTGCATGACGATGGCACCGGCGCCGCGCCGCGTCTGGTCGCGCTTTATCCCGGGCTGCGCGAGGCACCGCTTTACGGGCTGGCGATCGACCTTGGTTCGACCACCATCGCGGGCCATCTGGTCGATCTGACCGATGGCGCGGTGCTGGCCTCGTCGGGGCTGATGAACCCGCAGATCCGCTTTGGCGAGGATCTGATGAGCCGCGTGAGCTATGTGATGATGAACCCGGGCGGCGATGTGGAAATGACCGCCGCCGTGCGTGCGGCGCTGGCCGATCTGGCGGCCGCGCTGGCCGAAGAGGCGGGCGTCGATGCCGCGGGTATCACCGAGGCCTGCGTCGTCTGCAACCCGGTGATGCACCACCTGCTGCTGGGGATCGACCCGGTGGAGCTGGGTCAGGCGCCGTTCGCGCTGGCCACGGGGGCGGCGCTGAACCTGGCCGCGGCCGAGATCGGGCTGGGCAGTATCGCCCCGGCCGCGCGCGCCTATATCCTGCCGCTGATCGCGGGCCATGTCGGCGCGGATGCCGCCGCCGTGGCCCTGTCCGAGGCGCCCGAAACCCGCCCGGACCTGTCGCTGATCGTCGATGTCGGCACCAATGCCGAGATCATTCTGGGGAATAATCAACGGGTTCTGGCCTGTTCCTCACCCACCGGCCCGGCCTTCGAGGGGGCGCAGATTTCCTCGGGGCAGCGCGCAGCACCCGGCGCGATCGAGCGGATCGAGATTGACCTGCAAACCAAAGAGCCGCGCTTTCGCATCATCGGCAACGACCACTGGTCCGACGATCCGGCCTTCGGCACGCCCGCGATCACCGGGATCTGCGGATCGGGCATCATCGAGGCGGTGGCCGAAATGCGCATGGCGGGCATCGTCGATGCTTCGGGCCTGATCGGCGCGGCCGAGCAGGTCGGCACCCCGCGCTGCGTGGCCACCGGGCGCACCCATGAATATGTGATCCATGACGCAAGCCCGGACGGGCCGCGCATCACCGTGACGCAGGGCGACATCCGCGCGATCCAGCTGGCGAAATCGGCGCTTTACGCCGGCGCGCGGCTGCTGATGGACGAGATGGGCGTGGACCGGGTGGACCGGGTGGTGCTGGCCGGGGCCTTCGGCGCGCATATCAGCCCGAAACACGCGATGGTGCTGGGCATGATCCCCGATGCGCCGCTGAGTGCCGTCACCTCGGCAGGCAATGCGGCGGGCACGGGCGCGCGGATGGCGCTGTGCTCTGTCACCGCGCGGCGCGCGATCGAGGCGCAGGTGCATAACATCCACAAGGTCGAAACCGCGATCGAACCCCGTTTCCAAGAGCATTTCGTGGCCGCCAACGCCCTGCCCCATGCCACCGACCCGTTCCCCGAACTGGCCAAGATCGTCACCCTGCCCGATGTCAGCTTCAACACCGGCGGCAGCGGCGAAGGTGGCGGGCGGCGGCGCAGGCGGGGCTGACAAAACGCACGGCGCCCGCTTGACGAAACCGGGCGCTTCGCTTACCTAGTCGCGCAACGCGGGTGTAGCTCAATGGTAGAGCCGCAGCTTCCCAAGCTGATGACGAGGGTTCGATTCCCTTCACCCGCTCCAATCTCCCTCAAAATGCCACATCCGCGCGCCATTGAGCGTGCCTTGTCGGGTGCTGCGTGCATCAGGTTGTGTGGCCGTCTTGGCCGTGGATTGTCCCGTAATATACCCGATCATTTCTGTAGGTTTTATCTGGCCAATATCCGCGCTGGATGCTAGATCAGCAACAGACGCGAAGCCGATTCCAGCCACGCACGAGACATCCGTCAGGGCCTTTCCTTGCCGACAAGGGGCCGAGTGCCTGCCCGGCTGCGCCGTTTCCGCGCGTGCCGGCCACCGCCTCCCCCGTCAGCCCCTGATCGCCCGACGGACCATGCCCGCAGACGGAGAGCGCAGATGTTCCCGACCGAGACCCAAGAGATCCTCCTTCCGACGCTTGCACGGATGCGCGAATTCGTGTTGCTCGGCGGCCCTGCGATGTGGGCAATCGCCGTGCTGTCCACGATCACCCTGGCGCTGATCCTGTGGAAGACCTGGCGGCTGGCGATGCTGGGCGCTTGGTCCGGCGGCAAGGCGGTCGAGCGCGCCTTGACGGATTGGGCGGCGGACCGGCACGACACGGCAATCGCCAGTCTCGCGGCGCGGCACGGCCTGCGCGCACGGCTGGTCTGTGCGGCGATGCACGCCGATCGCACCCCGGGCCTGCGCCCCGAAGAGGCGCAGGCCGAGACGGTGCGCGTGGCCAAGATGTTGCTAGCGCAGGCGCGCGCCGGGTTGCGCGGGATCGAGCTTGCCGCCGTGATCGGCCCGCTGCTGGGTCTGCTGGGCACGGTGACCGGCATGATCGCGGCCTTTCAGGCGTTGCAAGAGGCCGGCGCCCGTGCCGATCCCGCGACGCTGGCCGGGGGCATCTGGGAGGCACTGCTGACCACGGCCGCAGGCATGGCGGTGGCGATCCCGGCGCAGATCGCGCTGTCGTGGTTTGAAAGCGTGATCGAACGGCTGCGCCACGACATGGAAGACGCCGCAACCCGTGTTTTCGTGGCGCGCCCCGATACGCGGCATGCCGCGCAGCCGCTTGCCCGCGCCCGTCATGTTCCCGCGCAACTGCATGTGGCCGAATGATGCTGTCGCTGGACGCGCCGCGCGGCACGCGCAAGCCCGACCTGACCCCGATGATCGACGTGGTCTTTCTGCTGCTGGTGTTTTTCATGCTCGCCTCGCGCCTGTCGAATGACGCGGCGCTCCCGCTGGCCAACGGCGCGGCTGCCTCCGATACCGCCCCGGTCGAATTGCGGCTGGTCGAATTGCGCCCCGAGGGGGTGTTGCTCAACGGGCTGCCGGTTGCGCTGCCCGATCTGCCGGCCGCTTTGCAGGCACGCGAAACGCCGCCCGAGGCCCCGGTGGTCCTGCGCGGGCGCGACGTGACGCTGCAAGACCTCGTGGCGGTGATGGAACGGCTGCGCGCAGCCGGTTTCACCCGCCTCATGCTGGTGGAGTGAGCAATGCAGATCCCCTCGCCCCGCCCCGCGGGAAGCACCGGAAACCTGCTGCCGATGATCAATGTCGTCTTCCTGTTGCTGATCTTCTTCCTCATATCGGCGCAGCTGGCCCCGCCCGAACCCTTCGCCGTGACCCCGCCGCAGGCCGAGGCCGCCTCCGAGGCGCAGGGTGAATTCACCCTGCATCTGGCCGCCGATGGCATTCTGGCCTTTCACGACACGCAAAGCCCCGCGCCGGACGCGGATGCGGCGGTGCTGGCGGCGCTGGCGGCCCAACGCACCGCCTATTGCGCGCAAAACGATTGCACGGCCGAAGCGCCGCGCCTGATGCTGCGTGCCGATGCGCAAACCGGGGTGGCCCGTCTGGCCGCGCTGCTGCCACAACTGGGGCAGATGGGCTTTGCCGTGACCGATCTGGTCGTGCGCGCCGGAGAGGCCGGATGACCCTGCGCGGCATGACCGAAACCGCGATCTTCGGGATCGTGGCGCTGGCGCTGCAGGCGGCGGTGTTCCTCGTGCGCCTGCCCGAAGGCGGGGCCGAGGCTGCGGGGCTGCAGGGCGACACGCTGAACAGTCTCGAGGCCGCCAACGCAGCGGTTCAGCAAATGGTCGCCCGCTTCGATGCCCCCCTGACCGACACTCCCCCCCTGCCCGAGCCGCTGCCCCCCCTGCACATCGCGCCCCCTTCCCCGCCGCAAGTGCCCCTTGCGGTCTTGCCCCCGCTGCCCGAACTGCCCGCCATCGCGGCCCCTGAACGCCCCCGCGCCGAGGTACCGCCAGATCCCGAGGCCGAAGCGAAGGCCGATCCCGTCCCCGACACCCGCCCCACGCCGAAACCTGAAGCCCGGAAGAAACAGGCGCGCCCCGCGAAGGAACCGGCCGCGACCGCCCCACGCCAGGCGAAATCCGGCCAGGATCAGGATCAGGCCGCACAGCGCGCCAAAGGCACCGGCGGCAACAGGCAGGCCGGCCAGAGCGCCCAGGCCCAAAGCGCCACCGCATCGCCTGCCAGAACCCGCAGCCTGATCGCCGAATGGGGCGGCACGATCCGGGCGCGGATCGAACGCGCCAAACGCCCGCCCTCGGGCGCGGGGCGCGGACGGGGCGTGACCACCGTGCGGCTGACCGTGACACGCGCGGGTCAACTTGCCAGCGCATCGGTCGCGCGGTCTTCGGGCAACCCCGCCCTGGATCAGGCCGCGCTCTCTGCCGTGCGCCGCGCCGGCCGGTTCCCGCCCGCTCCTGCAGGTCTGGCCGATCCGACCTACCGCTTCGCCGTCGAGATCCAGTTCGCCCGCTGAGCGCGGCTGCGCTTTGCACTGGCGTGCGCGCGATGGCTTGGCTAACACCGCCACAGCATCAGCAACAGGAGGGCCCCATGGCCACGATTGAACGCATCGAATGCGGCGCGCGGATGAGCGAAGCCGTCACCTACAACGGCCTGATCTGGCTGGCCGGTCAGGTCGGCACGCCCGACACCAGCGTGACCGAACAGACCACGGCGATTCTGGCCAATATCGACCGGCTTCTGGCCGCGGCCGGATCGGACAAGACCCGCATCCTGAGCGCGCAGATCTGGCTGGCCGACATCGCGGATTTTGCCGAGATGAACGCGGTCTGGGACGCTTGGGTGCCCGCAGGCCACTGCCCCGCGCGCGCCACCGGCGAGGCGAAACTGGCCGCGCCCGGCTACAAGGTGGAAATCATCATCACCGCCGCGCAGGGCTGAGCCCGGCGCGCTCAGGGGGGCGCTGCCCCCCGGCTTCGCCGCCCCCCGGGATATTTCGGCCAGAAAGAAAGCCGACCGCAAAGGCCCTTTCATCTTGCCATACATACCTCGGGGGTGAATGCGGCGCGGCCGCAGAGGGGGCAGCGCCCCCTCCCCGCCCTCAGGCCGCCGCGGTCTGGGACGCCAGAAGCCGGATCCGCTCGACCATCGCGCGCACCCCGTTCGAACGCTGCTGGCTCAGATGTTCGGTCAGTCCGAGCCGCCCCAGTTCCGCCGCCGCATCGACCTGCAGCACCTCGGCCACGCTCAGCCCGGAATAGAGCGCGTGCAGCACCGCAATCAGGCCGCGCACGATCATGGCATCCGACTCGCCCGCGAAATCGAAGCGCGCCTGCGGCCCCTGCCCCTCGATCCGTGGCAGCAGCCAGACCTGGCTGGCGCAGCCCTCGACCTTGGTCGCAGGCACTTTCACCGCCTCGTCGAGTGGCGGCATCGCGCGGCCCAGCTCGATCACATGGCGATAGCGGTCTTCCCAGTCGTCCAGAAATTCGAAGGTCTCGGCGATTTCTTCAAAGGCTTGCGCGGCCATCTGCCCCTCCTGTCACTTGCCCCCTGCCTAACGCGACGGGGCGCGAGGGTCCAGTGGCGGCTTTTCAAACCCCGCGCGATGGGCTACCCAAGGCAGAACGCTGCCGCAGCCTTGGGAGACCCCATGAAAACGCCCCTGATCGCCTCGCTCGTCCTTGCCACGGCTCTGGCCGGTTGCGGTTTCGGGCAAAGCCGCCTGAACCCTTTCAACTGGTTCGGCCCCTCGCGGCCCGAGCCCACGACGCTGGCCCCCGAAGGCGGCTATGCCGAGGCACGTGGCGATTTCCGCGTCGAGGCCGCCACGATCACCCGGCTCGAGATCAAGCCGACGCAGGGCGGCGCCATTGTCTCGGCCGCCGGGCTGCCGCCGACGCAGGGCTGGTGGGATGCCGAGCTGATCGCCGAGAACGACGGCTATCCGGTTGACGGGGTGATGAGCTATCGCTTCGTGCTGGCCGAACCCCAGCCTGGAAGCCCGGCCGCAAGCCGCGTGAGCACCCCGGAATCGCGCGAAGTCACCGTGGCCGCCTTCATCTCGAACGCGCGTCTGGCCTCGGTCAGCAAGGTCGTGGTCAGCGGCGCGGGCAACGCCCGCTCGGTCAGCCGCTAAGCGGCGTCCACCCCCGGCCGCAACACCGGATTTCACGTCCGCACGTCACAGCACACGCGCCCCCTGGGCCTTGCGGGGGGGGCGGGTGTCTGCATGCCACGCGATGCGGCGACGGGTCCAAAACCGACATGATGCTTTTTGCGGCAAAGCGCCCGTCCGTGGCGCAAGTGGCCGGTCATTTCTGCGCCAATATTGCTTTTTGTGCAAAATCTTTGCGATTTAGGCAAATTCTCCTTAGACAAAAGGTCCAAGGGGGCCTGCGCGGCCTCCCAATAACAAGAATGATCTTCCACACCAACAGGGAGCCTTTGACGTGGAACAGGACCTTGCGACATTGGCGGCTTCGGTCGCCGAACTGAAGGCGAAGGCGGCGATGACCGGCACGACCTTCTCCGAGACGTTTTATTTTCT
>NZ_JARHUH010000015.1:0-42323 GCF_029222945.1 Paenirhodobacter sp. CAU 1674
CGCACTCGGACGCTTGCGGACTGCGGACGGTCACTTTTCGTGAAATCCAAAAGCCCTTGTATTTTAAGGATTTTTGGCTCCGGCGGTAGGGATCGAACCTACGACCAATTGATTAACAGTCAACTGCTCTACCGCTGAGCTACGCCGGAACACGAGGGGGTGTATAGCGGTGGTGTTTTGGGGGTGCAAGGGGGTTTTCGCGGATTTTTTCGTCTTTCTGTCACAGGGCGGAAAACACCGCATCCGGGTGGAGTTGGGGACTGGCTTGGGCGGTTTTTTCCTGTGTCATCTCAACAAGATGGGCGAAAACGTTGCGGGCGGCGGCATGCAACAGGGCAGGGGGGGTGTCGGTGTAGATCGCCGCTGTAAGCGTTGAAATATCGGCCGGCGCACGCTGCAGGACCGCCGAGATTTGCGCATGCCGGTCGCGGCGGTGTGCGGCCAGTTCGGCCAGGCGTGCGGCGGTCTCGGTCACGGGGGCGCCGTGGCCGGGGTAGAACACCCGTGCGGGCCGCGCTGCCAGCCGGTCGAGCGAGCGGAAATAATCCCCCAGGTCCCCGTCCGGCGGCGAAATCAGGGTCGAGGCCCACCCCATCACATGATCGCCGGTAAAGACCGCATCGTTCCAGGCGAAACTCAGGTGATTGCAGAAATGCCCCGGCGTGTGCAGCGCACGCAGGGCCCAGTCGCCATGCGCGATTTCGGTGTCGTCGGTCAGCGTGACATCGGGCAGAAAGCCGCGATCCACCCCTTCGCCACCGCCCGCCATGCCGCGCGCGGCGAGTTCGGCCATCACGGATGAACGGCCGGCGTCGGGCGGGCCGAAGGCATGCACGCGCGCGCCGGTCGCCTCGGCCAGCGGGCGGGCGCCGGGGGAATGGTCCAGATGGGCGTGGGTGACGAAGATGTGGCTGATCCTCTCGCCCGGCGCCAGGGCGTCGAGAATCGCCGCCAGATGCGCGCCATCCGCAGGCCCCGGGTCGATCAGCGCAACCTCGCCGGTGCCCACGATATAGCTGCAGGTGCCGCTCAGCGTCATCGCCGAGGGGTTGGGGGCCACCAGCCGCCGCAGCCCGGGTTCCAGGAGTTCGACCGTCATCTTGCGCTTCCTTATGCTTCCGCCTCGGGCTAGGGTTGTGCCATGAATTTCGGCTGGCTCAAACAGATCATGCCGCGCGGGCTTTACGGGCGGGCCGCGCTGATCCTGATTGTGCCGATCGTGACGATCCAGCTGGTCGTTTCGGTGGTCTTCATCCAGCGCCATTTCGAACGCGTCACCCGGCAGATGACCGAGACGATGCTGCGCGAGATCGTGCTTGTGATCGACCGGGTCGAGGCGGCGCCGGATCTGGCCTCGGCACGGATGGCGGCGGCGGATGTGGCTGCGCCGCTGGGGTTGCGCTTTGCTCTGCCCGCCTCGGACGCGGTGGCCGCCATCGCGACGGATCAGCGCCCGTTCACCGATTTGACGGGGCTTGTGGTGATCGATTCGCTGCGCACAGGGGTGCCCGATCTGCGCGCGATCGACCTGAGCGGCGGTTCGGTCGTGCGGTTGACGATCGACACGGTGCATGGGGTTCTGGATCTGAGTTTTCCACGGTGGCGGGTCTCGGCGTCGAACCCGCATCAGTTGCTGGTGCTGATGCTGGCGGTCAGCCTGCTGATGACGGTGATCGCCTATCTGTTCCTGCGCAATCAGCTGCGCCCGATCCGGCGTCTGGCGCGCGCGGCCGAGGCGTTCGGCCGGGGGCGGGCCGAGCCTTACAAGCCCAGCGGCGCGATCGAGGTGCGCTCGGCCGGGGCGGCGTTTCTGGACATGCGCGCACGGATCGAACGGCAGATCGAACAGCGCACGATGATGCTGTCGGGCATCAGCCACGACCTGCGCACGCCGCTGACGCGGCTCCGGCTGGGGTTGTCGATGCTGCCCGAAGACCCGGAAACCCGCGACGAGATCGCCGCGATGGAACGCGACGTGGCCGAGATGGGACGGCTGGTGGATGCGTTTCTGGAGTTCGCGCGCGAAGGCGCCACTGCAGGCGAGGCCGAGTGGATCGACCCTTGCGTGCTGGTCGCGCGGGTGGTCGAGGATGCGACCCGCGCGGGCCAGCCTGTGCATCTGCACGAATGTCCGGGGCCGGGGGGCGCGCAGGTTTCGGTGCGGCCCGATGCGATCCGGCGCGCGCTGGAAAACCTGATCGGCAATGCGGTGCGCTATGGCAACCGGGCCGAGGTCTCGGTGCTGGTCTCACCCAAGACGGTGCGTATCGTGATCGAGGATGATGGCCCCGGCATTCCGCCCGAGCAGCGTGAAGAGGCGCTGCGCCCCTTCGCCCGGCTCGACCCTGCGCGCAATCAGGATCGGGGGCAGGGGGTCGGGTTGGGCCTGTCGATTGCCGCTGACATCCTGCGCGGCCACGGTGGCAGCCTGCGGCTGGACAGCAGCGCCCGGCTGGGGGGATTGCGCGCCGAACTGATCCTGCCGCGCTAGGCGCCCTGCGTCAGAAGAACAGGAGGCGGATCAGCGCATAGATCCCGAGCCCCCAGATCACCGCCCCGATCAGGATGGCGGGCAGTATCCACCAGCCCGACACCCAGGGGGTGGTTGGCGTGGGTGTCTCTGGCTCTGGCGCACAAGCAGGCTGCATCTCTGTCTCGGTGTCTGGCGACACCGGGATCTGACGATGAGATGAGCGCATGCGTTTCACATGAGGTCTCCGGAAGCGGCCCCACCCTGAGCCATACCCGGGCGGGCTCTTTGGTAGCCTGATGCGATGGTCACACGTTAATCATTTCGATTCAATAAAAGCGTGCCTTGCTCTCGCAAGGGGCTGCGCGCATTGTAAAGAGGATGTGACGGGCCTTGGCTGGTTGAACTGCCCGGTCGTGCCCCCTAGATATGGGCTAATCGGGAAGGGCCGGGGCTGCCGCAAAGCGGGGCCGGTGCCCTTTCGCCAAAGAGGAATGATGATGACCGAAATCCTTTCGACGAGCTTTCCGGTCCTGCCGCTGCGCGATATCGTGGTTTTCCCCCACATGATCGTGCCGCTGTTCGTGGGCCGCGAGAAATCCGTGCGCGCGCTGGAAGAGGTGATGGCGGACGACCGCCAGATCCTGCTGGCAAGCCAGATCGACCCCGGGGTCGACGACCCCGACAGCGACGGTATCTTCCGCACCGGCGTGCTGGCCAATGTCCTGCAACTGCTGAAACTGCCCGACGGCACCGTGAAGGTGCTGGTCGAGGGCAAGACGCGTGTGCAGATCACCGAATTCCTGCCCAACGACCAGTTCTTCGAAGCCCATGCGCGCGAGTTGATCGAGGTCGAGGGCGATATCGAGACGATCAAGGCGCTGCTGCGTTCGGTCGCCGAGGAATTCGAACGCTACGCCAAGATCAAGAAGAACATCCCCGAAGAGGCGCTGGCCGCCGTTGCCGAAACCCGCGAGGCCGACAAGCTGGCCGATCTGGTGTCGGGTCACTTGGGGCTGGAGGTCGCGCAGAAGCAGGAATTGCTGGAAACGCTGGATGTCTCGGCGCGTCTGGAAAAGGTCTATGGCCTGATGCAGGGCGAAGTTTCGGTCCTGCAGGTCGAGAAGAAGATAAAGTCCCGCGTCAAGAACCAGATGGAGCGCACCCAGCGGGAATACTATCTGAATGAGCAGATGAAGGCCATTCAGAAGGAGTTGGGCGACGGCGAAGAGGGCGCGAACGAGATCGCCGAACTGGAAGAGCGGATCGCGAAGACCAAGCTGTCCAAAGAGGCCCGCGAAAAGGTCGATGGCGAGATCAAGAAGCTGAAATCCATGAGCCCGATGTCGGCCGAGGCCACCGTCGTGCGCAATTACCTGGACTGGATCCTCAGCCTGCCGTGGGGCGTGCGCTCGCGCGTCAAGAAGGATCTGATCGGTGCCGAGAAGGTGCTGGATACCGATCACTACGGGCTGGAAAAGGTCAAGGAACGGATCGTCGAATATCTGGCGGTGCAGGCGCGCTCGACCAAGATGAAGGGCCCGATCCTGTGCCTCGTCGGTCCGCCCGGCGTGGGGAAAACCTCGCTCGGCCGCTCGGTTGCCAAGGCCACGGGGCGCGAATTCATCCGCATCAGCCTGGGCGGCGTGCGCGACGAATCCGAGATCCGCGGCCACCGGCGCACCTATATCGGCTCGATGCCCGGCAAGATCATCCAGGCGCTGAAAAAGGCGAAAACCACCAACCCACTGATCCTGCTCGATGAAATCGACAAGATGGGGCAGGATTTCCGCGGCGACCCGGCCAGCGCGATGCTCGAGGTGCTGGACCCCGAACAGAACGCGACCTTCGTCGATCACTATCTTGAGGTGGAATATGACCTCTCGAACGTGATGTTCCTGACCACGGCCAACAGCTACAACATGCCGGGGCCGCTGCTCGACCGGATGGAGATCATTTCTCTGGCCGGCTACACCGAGGATGAGAAACGCGAAATCGCGAAACAGCATCTGGTGGCCAAGCAGGTCAAGGCGCACGGGCTCAAGAAGGGCGAATTCACCCTGACCGACGGCGCGCTGACCGACATCATCCGCTATTACACCCGCGAGGCGGGGGTGCGGAACCTTGAACGCGAGATCGCGAAACTGGCCCGCAAGGCCGTGACCGAGATCATCAAGGGCAAGGGTGCGGTCAAGTCGATCGTGGTCGACGAGGCGAAGCTGGGCGAGTATCTGGGCGTGCGCCGCTATCACTATGGTCTGGCCGAGGCCGAGGATCAGGTGGGCGTGGTGACGGGCCTGGCCTGGACCAGCGTCGGCGGTGACCTGCTGCAGATCGAAGCGCTGAAACTGCCCGGCAAGGGGCGGATGAAGACGACCGGCAAGCTGGGCGACGTGATGAAGGAATCGATCGAGGCGGCGTCGAGCTATGTCCGCTCGGTCGCGCCGGAAATCGGGGTCAAGCCGCCCAAGTTCGAGAAGGTCGACATCCACGTTCACGTCCCCGAGGGCGCAACGCCGAAAGACGGGCCGAGTGCGGGGATCGCGATGGTGACCTCGATCGTCTCGGTCCTGACCGGCATCGCGGTGCGCAAGGACGTGGCAATGACCGGCGAGGTCACGCTGCGCGGCAATGTGCTGCCGATCGGCGGGCTGAAGGAAAAACTGCTGGCCGCGCTGCGCGGCGGGATCAAGACCGTTCTGATCCCGGCCGAGAACGAAAAGGATCTGGCCGAGATCCCGGAAAACGTGAAGCAGGGGCTGCAGATCATCCCGGTCAGCCATGTGCGCGAGGTGCTGCCGCGCGCGCTGGTGCGGATGCCCGAAGCCGTCGAATGGGACGAAGAGGCCGAAGAGGCCGCAGCCCTGGCCGCCGCTGCGGCACGCGCCGAAGGGCCGGGCGCCACGGCGCATTGACCCACCGCTTCTCAAGCCGACAAACGCGCCCCTTCGGGGGCGCGTTTTGCATTGTGGCGCGGGTTTTTTGGTAATCGCTGTGGCTTGTTAACCCGTCGCGCCGTAGGTTGTTGCGGAATCAGAAACAACGAGGCGGATTATGGCCAAGACCACGCGCAAGACGACACGGCGCAAGACGACCGCAAAGACCACCAAGCCGGCCCCGGCGCCCAAACCCGCCGTGGCGGTCGCGCCCCCTGCGATGCCCCCGGAAGCCGCGATTCTGCTCCCGGCGCAAAGCACGCCCGATCCGGTCGAGGCCCCCGAAGCGACGCTGGTGCTGAAGAAGAAGGATTTCCTGGAACGGGTGGTGCAGGCCAGCGGTGCGAAACGCAGCGTTGCGCGCGATATCTCGGATGCGGTTCTGAAGGTTCTGGGCGAGGCGCTCTCGAACGGCGAAAGCGTGATGTTGCCGCCGCTGGGCAAGCTGCGCGTCGCGCGTCAGATCGACCGGCAGGGCGCCGAGATCCTGCAGATCAAGCTGCGCCGCCCTGATCCGGCAGCGGGTGCAAAAAAGGATGCAGAAACCGCCGAAGACCCCCTTGCAGAGGTCGACGACTGAGTCTAAAAGCCCCGCTACCGGGCGATTAGCTCAGCGGTAGAGCGCATCGTTCACATCGATGATGTCGGGGGTTCAAATCCCTCATCGCCCACCATCATTCCAAAACGCGTCCCTTCGGGGGCGCGTTTTTCGTTATGGCTCAGGCGGTTCGAAGGTTGCCGTGATCGGGCCGCGGGCGGGTCTGCGGATTGTTGCGACCGGACTGCGCCGGGGGCTTGTCAGCGCCGGGCGGCTTGGCTATCAGGGGCCGTCGTCAGACACCGGGTGATTAGCTCAGTTGGTAGAGCGCCTCGTTTACACCGAGGATGTCGGGAGTTCGAGTCTCTCATCACCCACCACCTTACCCCTTTGAAATCAAAGAAAACCCTTGCGTTGAAGGGGTTGTGACCGTTCTGGTGTTCCAAAGGGGGCCGTCATGGCGCCTGTGCCTATGTGCAGGGCACGCTGCACCGTACGCCGACTGTCTGATCGGGCAGGGGGCGCGTCACGCGGCGCTGGCCAGCGCCAGCCCGTCGACCACTGCGGTAAAGGCCTGCGCGCGGTGCAGGGTGGCGGCGGGACACAGCGCCTGCGCCTCCTGGCCCACCAGGCTCATCAGGCTCGACCCGCCGACCAGAATCACCGCGCCGATCGCCTCGGGGGCGATGCCCGCCTGCGCCAGGGTCAGCGCCGCCGCGTTGCGCAGATCGGTGCGGTAGCCTTCCAGCGCCATTTCCATCGTGGTGAAACTGATCGGGGCGGCCAGCCCCGGCTCGATCTCGGCCATGTCGATCTGCGCCAGGCCCGCATCGGCATTGGCCGCGATCTTGCCGCGCTCGACCGCAAAGGCCAGTTCATGGCCCAGCTCATGCTCCAACACGGTTTCCAGCCGCGCCAGCAGTTGCGGCTTGACGGCCAGCTTGCGCATCTGGCGCACCGACCGCAGCGTTTCGGGGGTATAGAGGAACGGGATCTTCGCCCAGTTGGCCAGATCGACAAAGATCGCATTGGGCATCGGCAGCAGGCCCTCGCCCATCTCGCGCCGCAGCTTGCCGCTATGGCCAAGCAGGGGCATCGCATGGTCTAGTGAAATCGCCTGATCGAAATCGGTGCCGCCAAGGCGAATCCCGTGACTGGCCAGAATCTGCACCCGGGTGCCATCGCTGCGATAGACCGAGAAATCCGAGGTGCCGCCGCCAATGTCGACGATCAGCCCGATCTGGCCCGGCTCGCCCAGGGCATGGGCGGCCAGCGCGGCGGCCTCTGGTTCGAAACGGAACGCCAGCTCATCAAAGCCGGCGGCGGCATAACAGGCGCGCAGATCGGCCTCGGCGCGGGCATCGCGCGCGGGGTCATCGCTGTGAAAATGCACGGGGCGGCCCGACAGGGCGCGGGTGAACCGTAGCCCCGTTTGTGCTTCGGCGCGGGCCTTCACCTCGGCCAGAAAGGCGGTGACGATCTCGGCCAGGGTGCGCCGCGCGCCCCCGATCCGGCGCGGTTCGTGAAACAGCGCGGTGCCCAGCACGCTTTTCAGCGCGCGCATGTACCGCCCGTCTTCGCCCCTGATCAGCGCTTCGGCCGCCGCGGTGCCGATCCGCATCGCCCCGCCATTGGCCGGAAAGAACACCGCCGTGGGCAGGGTCTCGTCCCCAGCCTCGATCCTCAGGCGCCGGACCTCGCCGTTCTGCAACACGGCGGCGGCGGAATTCGAGGTGCCGAAATCAATGGCAAGCGTGGCGGCGGGCATCGGGTCCTCCTGCGGCGGCGAAGCGCGCTGGCTATCGGGATTTTTCTTGTGCTGCAAGGGGGACACGGGGCCGGGTGATCGGGAAATGCATGCGGTGTCCGGGGGTGTTGATGGGGCGAGTTTTCTGGCCTAAGTCATTTTAAAATATGTGAAAACACACTGTTTGCGCGACCACGCATCCCCATCCGCCCCGGCGATTTTCGACAAAAGCGAAACTTTTCTGACGAGGCCGCTTGACGCCGCCTGCGGCTCTGCGTAATACCCTCCCCACGCTCGGAGATGCGATCTGGGCGGATGGTGCTGCGGTTGTAGCTCAGTTGGTTAGAGTACCGGCCTGTCACGCCGGGGGTCGCGGGTTCGAGCCCCGTCAACCGCGCCATCACCAGATCGCCCGAGCGCAGATAATGCGCGGTTGTAGCTCAGTTGGTTAGAGTACCGGCCTGTCACGCCGGGGGTCGCGGGTTCGAGCCCCGTCAACCGCGCCATTTTCTTCCCCTCCCGAACCAGAGGTTTTGATGCTCCGCTCCTTGCTTGACTCCATCACGCTGGGACAGGCGGCGCTTGTGGCACTGACGCTGGGGCTGGCCCCCTTCGTGCCCGAGCCGCATATCTGGGAAAAGCTGAAGATGCTGGCTGCGGGCACGCTGACGCGGCCGATCGACATCTTCGATCTGGTGTTTCACGCGCTGCCCTGGGCGCTGCTGATCTACAAGATCGTCGAGCGGACCCGCACACCGGGCTGAGGCGCGGGCCTTTCCACTGTTGAGCGCTGGACCGCTTCGCGCGGGGCAGCTATATCAAGGCTCCGAGTAAAGGAGCCTGATGATGAAAGACCAGATCGACGCGAAAACCCTGATCGAGACGATGGGTGCCGCGGCGCGTGCTGCCGCAGCGGAACTGGCTTTTGCACCAGCGGCGGCGAAAGAGGCCGCGCTGATGGCTGCCGCCGATGCGGTCTGGGCGCGGCGCGTCGAGATCATGGCTGCCAATGGCGAAGACATGGCCTATGGCACCAATAAGGGCCTGAGCCCCGCGATGCTGGATCGGCTGGCGCTGGACGAAGGCCGGATCAAGGCGATCTGCGACGGGCTGCGGGCGGTTGCCGCGCAGGCCGATCCGGTCGGCCAGATCATCGCCGAATGGGACCGCCCCACCGGCCTGCACATCCAGCGCGTGCGCACGCCGCTTGGCGTGATCGGGGTGATCTATGAATCGCGTCCGAACGTGACGGCGGACGCCGGCGCGCTGTGCCTGAAGGCGGGCAATGCGGTGATCCTGCGCGGCGGCTCGGAAAGCTTCCATTCCTCGCGCGCGATTCATGCCTGCATGGTCGATGGCCTGCGCGCCGCTGGTCTGCCCGAGGCGGCGATCCAGCTGGTGCCGACGCGCGACCGGGCCGCCGTGGCCGAAATGCTGCGCGCGGTGGCCTTCATCGACGTGATCGTGCCGCGCGGCGGCAAGGGGCTGGTCGGATTGGTGCAGGCCGAGGCCCGCGTGCCGGTCTTTGCCCATCTGGAAGGCATCTGCCACGTCTATGCGGATGGTGCCGCCGATCTGGACAAGGCGCGCGCCGTCGTGCTGAACGCGAAAACCCGGCGCACGGGGATTTGCGGCGCGATGGAATGCCTGCTGATCGACCGGGCGTTTTACGACCGTCACGGTGCGGTGCTGGTGGAAGATCTGGTCAAGGCTGGCGTCGAGGTCCGCACCGAAGGCGATCTGCTCGCTGTGCCGGGCACGGTGCAGGCCCAGCCGGACGATTTCGGGCGCGAGTTCCTGGACATGATCTGCGCGGCGAAGATCGTCGACGGGGTGGATGGCGCGATCGCGCATATCCGCACCTACGGCAGCCAGCATACGGAATCGATCCTGACCGAGGATGACGCGGCGGCGGCGCGGTTCTTCCAGCGGCTGGACAGCGCGATCCTGATGCGCAACGCCTCGACCCAGTTCGCGGATGGTGGCGAATTTGGCATGGGGGCGGAAATCGGTATTGCCACCGGCAAGCTGCACGCCCGTGGCCCGGTGGGCGCCGAACAGCTGACCTCGTTCAAGTATCTGGTCACCGGCGACGGAACTTGTCGCAAGTAAATCAAAGGCCTGCGCGGCGTTCTTCGCGCAGACCCAACCTGTCGCTGCGGTCAGAACCGGATCACGGCGCTCTCTTCCGCAATCTGCCACTGCACCCGGCGCCCTGCGGCCGCAGCGGCCCGGGGCAGCAGCGCAAACTGCACCTGCGCCGGGCTGATCTGCCCGCCCACCCCATCCAGCGCGGCCCACAGATCGGGGTCGGGCTTGGTGCGTCTGGCTGTCGCCGTGATCTGCCAGGCGCCTGCGCTTTCCGAAATCGTGACCTCGCCCCCCCAGGGCAGCGCAGCCTCCAGGCACAGCAGTGCCAGAAAGCTCATCTTGACCATCTGCCGAGCCTGATCGCCTTCGGCCGTCCAGGTGACCTTGAGCCTTCCGGCCTGCGAGATGTCTGCCAGCAGCGCGGCCACTTCGGGGCGACCCAGGCGTTGATCGCTTGCGGTCTGGCCAAAAGCCACGCGAAAGAATTTCACCCGCGCATTGGCGGCAGCGACCGATTCCGCGATCAGCTGCAACTCCGGGCTCATCCCGGTTCCCGACATCGCCAGCAATTCGACCCCGTTGCCGATCGCGCCCAAAGGGCTGATAAGGTCATGGCAGAGTCGCGATCCCACAAGCGCCACCAGATCGGCCTGGGTTTCAAGGGTGTCTGTGGTCATGGGGTCGATCCGAAAATGAGGGCAAGATGAACGAATTTCTCGAACCCGGGATGCTGGTGCGCAACCCGCAGGCACCCGAATGGGGTGTTGGGCAGGTGCAGTCGCGCATCGGGGACAGGATCACGGTGAATTTCGAACATGCCGGTAAACAGGTAATGGACGGGCGCCGGGTGCAACTGACTCTGGTTATTCCCGATTAAGGTTTATGAAGGGTTAACGCGCAAGGACTTCGAACGGCGCAAGGCCATGCGACTGCCCGCTGCGGCTTCGGCTTGCAATGCCGCACGCGCATGGCCTAGAAACGCTCCAGACCATTGGGCGGGAACAAATGGCCTCAGAACCGGCGACTTACGAGATTCGTCTTGCGACCGAGCCGCGCGATCTGCGGGCCTCGCAGCGGTTGCGCTATGCGGTTTTTGTCGAGGAACTGGGCGGCACCGGACCGCTGGTCGATCATGTCAACCGGCTGGAGGCGGATGAGTTCGACGCCGCCTATGACCACCTGATCCTGGTCGATTCCAGCCGCGACCCCGACAGTCTGGAACATGTGGTGGGGGCCTACCGGCTGCTGACCTCGGACCGGGCGGCAGAGCTGGGCCGGTTTTACTGTGACGCGGAATACGACCTGAGCAAGCTGCGCGCCTCGGGCCGCAAGCTGCTGGAACTGGGGCGATCCTGCGTGCATCCCGAACACCGCGGCGGGGCGGCGATGCTGCTGCTGTGGAATGCGCTGGCGGATTATGTGCTGGAACGCGAAATCGAGATTCTGTTCGGTGTCGCCTCGTTTCATGGCACCGATCCGCAGGCGCTCAAGATGCCGCTCAGCTGGCTGCACCATCACCATCTGGCGCCCGAAAACCTGCGCCCGCGCGCCCTGCCCAGTCATTTCCAGCCGATGGATCTGGTCCCCGAGGCCGATCTGGACCGCCGCGCGGCGATGGCCCAGATGCCCAATCTGATCAAGGCCTATCTGCGGCTGGGCGGTTTCGTGGGCGAGGGGGCGTTCATCGACGCGCCGTTCAACACCACCGATGTTCTGCTGCTGATGGACACCCGGCAGATGAGCGAAAAGCACCGCGAATTCTATACCCGCCGACAGGAGCCCCGCGCGTGAGCACCTGGCAGGGGCCGCCACCGCCCGAACCCAAGCGGATCGGGGCGATGGGCTGGGCGCGGGCGCTGCCGCGCGGGCTGATGCTGGGCGGGGTGACCTATGGCGGGCTGCTGGCGCTGCTGGCGCTGCGCCTGATCGAGGCGCCGATCCATGGGCAGGCGCGGCCCTGGACCCCGCGGATCACCCGCGCCGTCTGTCGCGCGGCCTTTCCGGTTCTGGGTATCCGCTATCGCGTGACCGGAAAACCGATGCAGCATATCGGTGCGGTTGTGGCCAACCATGGCTCTTGGCTGGATATTTTTGCGCTCAATGCCTGTCAGCAGGTCTATTTTGTGTCAAAATCCGAAGTCGCGCGCTGGCCGGGTATCGGCTGGCTGGCGCGGGCGACGGGCACGGTTTTCATCCGGCGCGACCCGCGCGAGGCCAAGGCGCAGCAGCAGGTGTTCGAGGACCGCATTCGTGCAGGCCATCATTTGCTGTTCTTCCCCGAGGGCACCTCGACCGATGCGCGCCGTGTGCTGCCCTTCAAGACCACCCTTTTTGCGGCCTTCTACAGTCACGGGCTCGACAAGGTGATGCAGATCCAGCCGGTGACCGTGGTCTACCGCGCCCCTGAGGGCGAGGATGAGCGGTTCTATGGCTGGTGGGGCGACATGGGCTTCGGTCAGCATCTGCTGAAGGTGCTGGCCGCACCTCGGCAGGGCTCGGTCGAGATCGTGTTTCATGATCCGCAGGATGTTGGCGCTTTCGCCTCGCGCAAGGCGCTGGCCGCCGCCTGTGAGGCGCAGGTGCGGGCCGGACTGCCGTTCGACGATCAGCGCCCGCGATAGTGGCGTAGCACAAACAGCCGGATTGCGGTGGCAAGCCCGGTCTCCACCCCGCGCGCCGCATCAATTTCGCCCGCCAATGCATTGATACCCATGTTTTTTTCCGCGGCGATCTCGCGGAATGCCGCCCAGAATTCGGGTTCAAGAGAGACCGAGGTCCGGTGCCCGCCCAAGGTCAGCGAATGCTTCTCTGGCCGGCTCATGGCGCCGTGTCATCCTCGCGGCGATGGGCATCAAGCGCGGCGCGGGCCTTTTCGGCCTTGGCTTCTTCCAGCTGACGCTGCGCCTTGCTGCGCCCGAATTTCGCGGCATTGGCATCGCCCGCCGCGCGTTTCTCGCTGCGGGCTTTCGCTTTGCGAAACTGGTTGAGGTTGGTGACATTCGACATGGGGTGACTGTGCCACGCTTTGACGGCCCGGGAAAGGGGGCGCGCCCCTTGGCTCGTGACCTTATCCCCCAGCATCTGGGGCGGCCTGAGCAGATATTTCAGCTTGGTCCAAATATCCCCGCCGGAGGCAAAAAGGCGCCCCGAGGGGCGCCTTTCAAAACGGGTGATGCCCGCGTGCGATCAGCCTTTCGGGCCGATCATATCCTCGGGGCGCACGATCCGGTCGAAGGTTTCGGCATCGACATAGCCAAGCGCGATCGCCTCTTCCTTCAGGGTGGTGCCGTTCTTGTGCGCGGTCTTGGCGACCTTGGTCGCCGCGTCGTAGCCGATGGTCGGCGCAAGCGCGGTGACCAGCATCAGCGACTCTTTCATCAGCTTGTCGATGCGCGCGGTGTTCGCCTGCGTGCCCACGACCATGTTGTCGGTGAAGGCGCTGGCCGAGTCGCCCAGCAGCTGCATCGACTGCAGCACGTTGTAGCTCATCATCGGGTTATAGACGTTCAGCTCGAAATGTCCCTGGCTGCCGGCAAAGCCCACCGCCGCGTCATTGCCCATCACATGCGCGCAGACCATGGTCAGCGCTTCGGCCTGGGTCGGGTTGACCTTGCCCGGCATGATCGACGAGCCCGGCTCGTTTTCCGGCAGGATCAGCTCGCCCAGACCCGAACGCGGGCCCGAGCCGAGCAGACGCAGGTCGTTGGCGATCTTGAAGAGCGAGGCGGCGACCGTCTTCAGCGCGCCCGAGAACATCACCATCGCGTCATGGGCAGCGAGTGCTTCGAACTTGTTCGGCGCGGTAACGAAGGGCAGGCCGGTGATCTCGGCGATCTGGGCGGCGACGCGGGTATCCCAACCCACGCGGGTGTTCAGCCCGGTGCCGACGGCGGTGCCGCCTTGGGCCAGTTCATAGATATGGGGCAGGCACATTTTCACCCGTTCGATCCCGCGCTCGACCTGCTTGGCATAGCCCGAGAATTCCTGGCCCAGCGTCAGCGGCGTTGCATCCTGCGTATGGGTGCGGCCGATCTTGATGATGTCCTTGAATTCCTCGGATTTCGCGGCCAGCGCCGCTTGCAGTTTCTCCAGCCCCGGGATCAGCACGTCGCGCGCCTGCATGGCAATCGCCACATGCATCGCGGTCGGGAAGGTGTCGTTCGACGACTGGCCCATGTTGCAGTGATCGTTCGGGTGGACGGGCTTCTTGCTGCCCATCACGCCGCCCAGCATCTCGATCGCGCGGTTCGAGATCACTTCGTTGGCGTTCATGTTCGACTGCGTGCCCGAGCCGGTCTGCCACACGACCAGCGGGAAGTTGTCGTCGAACTTGCCCTCGATCACCTCGGTCGCGGCGGCGGCGATCGCATCGGCGATCTGGGCCTCCATGTCGCCCTGGGCCTTGTTGACCAGTGCGCAGGCCTTCTTGATCACGCCGAGCGCGCGGATGATCGGCTTGGGCTGACGTTCCCAGCCGATCGGGAAGTTCATGATCGAGCGCTGCGTCTGCGCGCCCCAGTATTTGTCGGCGGGAACTTCAAGCGGGCCGAAGCTGTCGGTCTCGGTGCGGGTCGCGGTCATCAGGGCCTCCATGCGCAATCCAAAAGGAATTGGCGTTTTCATACGGCGCGCGGGGGCGTTTGGCAATCTGTATGCGGCGGTATACCGCCTAGTGTCGCGTGTAATGATAGACCCGGGCAGGCGGCATATTGGCCAGAACATGCGCGCCACGCGTGACCCGCAGCCCCAGATCGCGCTGCACCTGCGCGTCAAGCGGTGGACGCGGGCCATAGGTGAACTGAATGAAACGCCCCTCGGGCGCCAGCGCGCAGAAGGCGGCATGCAGGATTTGCTGTTGCAGCGCCGGGGGCATGGACAGGAGCGGCAGCCCCGAGACCACCGCGCCCAGCCCCGCAAGGCCCAGGGCGGGCATGTTCTGCGCAGGGCTGTTCTCGATTCGCACGCCGGGGAATTCACCCGCCAGACGGCGGCAAAACACCGGGTTCAATTCGAACAGGGTCAGATTTTCGGGGGCGACCCCGCGGTCCAGAATCGCGCGGGTGATCTTGCCGGTGCCGGGGCCAAGTTCGGCGATGGTGCCCGTATCGGGGCCCAGGCTGGCGGCCATTGCCCGCGCCAGATGCCGGGACGAGGGCACCAGCGCCGAAATCTGCCCGGGGCGGCGAATGACCTGTCCCAGAAACACCGCCAGATCGTTCATTACCACCCCTTGCCGACGTTCGGATTACCTATGGTCACCTAGGGGCAGAGTGGCGTCATTTCCGCCATTTGTCGAGGCTGACGACCTCGGCTTCACCACGTTGTGCGGGCGCGTCTTCGGCGACCTCGTCTTCGTCATCTTCCTCGTCTTCGTCGTCGTAATCCTGGGTTTCGAACCGCAGGCCGAATTCCACCGAGGGGTCAACGAAGGTCGTGATCGCATCGAAGGGAATATACATCGGCTCGGGGGAATCGCCGAAGTTCAGCGTGATCGAGAAGCCGTCGTCGGTGACGATCAGGTTCTCGTACCAGTGCTGGATCACCACGGTCATTTCCTCGGGGTAGCGTTCGCGCAGCCAGTCGGCCAGCTCGGCATCGGGGTGACGGGTGTCGAAGGTGATGAAGAAATGATGCCCGCCCGGCAGTCCGTGTTCGGACACTTCGGTCAGAACGCTCTGGATCAGGCCGCGCATGGCCCGATGCATGAGGTTGCCATAATCAATGCTGCGCGTCATTCGGGGCCTTCCTTCTTTTCGGCCAGCATAGGGGATTTGGCGCGCAAGGGAAGGGGGCTGCACGGGTTTTAGCCCGCCCCCAACCCGAGCGCCGCCCCCAGAGCCGCGCACAGCCCGAGAACCGCCAGAAGAGGCCAGCCACGCCAGATCAGCAGCCCGGCGGCCAGCGCCATCAGCAGGGCGGCGACGGGGCGGAAACTGGCAAGATCGGGCAGGGTCAGCCCCAGCGGGCCGGGCAAGAGCTGCGCGAACAGGACATGCAGCGCGAACCACAAGGCGAGCGAGGCGATCACGCCGACCACCGCTGCGCTGACAGCCGACAGCGCCGCGGCCAGACGGGGGCGGCGGGTCAGGGCCTCGATCAGCGGCGCACCGGCGAAGACCCACAGGAAGCAGGGCGTGAACACCATCCACAGCGTCAGCGCCCAGCCCGCCAGTGCGGCACCCGGCCCGCCGTGGTGGAACCCGGCCACGAAGCCAGCAAAGGCGGTAACCAGAATCAGCGGCCCCGGCGTGGTCTCGGCCAGACCCAGGGCGTCAATCATCTCGGCCGGGTTCAGCCAGCCGAAATCGTTGACCAGCACCTGCGCCATCCAGGCCAGCAACGCATAGGCACCGCCGAAGCTGAGCGTGGCGAGTTTCGAAAAGAACAGCCCCATCTGCGCCCAGAACGGGTCGGTCAGCAGAAACAGGGCCGCCAGCGGCAGCAGCCAGGCCAGGGCCCAGGGCGCGGCGCGGCGCAGCAGGCCCGGGCGGGAAGGGGCGGTGACTGGCGCGGGCAGGGCGGCGGGTGCCCCTGCCTGCCGGGCGCCCCAAAGTGCCGCGATCAGAATCACTAGCGGAAAGGGCAGCCCGGCCAGCGTCAGCGCCGCAAAGGACAGCCCGGCGATCATGCGGGCAGCGGTCGTTTTCAGGCTGCGCTGCGCCAGACGGATCAGCGCCTGCACGACCACCGCCGCGACACAGGCCTTGAGCCCCAGCAGCATCCCCTGCGCGACCGGCGCGCTGCCCCAGTGGACATAGGCCGCCGCCAGCCCCAGAATCGCCAGCGCCCCGGGCAGGGTGAACCACAGTCCGGCAATCAGCCCGCCCGCAACGCCCCGCAATCGCCAGCCCGCATAGGTCGCCAGCTGCATCGCCTCGGGGCCCGGCAGGATCATGCAAAACGACAGCGCGCGCAGATAGTCGGCCTCGGTCAGCCAGCGGCGGTCGTCGACCAGCAGGCGGTGCATCAAGGCGATTTGTGCCGCCGGCCCGCCAAAGGACATCACGCCGATGCGCGCGAAGTCGCGATGCAGATCGCGCAGCGCGACCTGGGGCGGCGGGGCGGCGGGACCGTCGGAAGAGGCGGGCATGGGCAGGCTTTCGGCTGGGGTGGCCCGGCCAATCTGCGGGGTGCGCGCGCCGGAGGCAAGCCTAATGCAGCCGCTCGCCCGACATGCACAGCGCCATGGTTTCCGGCGGGAATGCGCCCAGTTGTTCGAAAAAACTGATCATGTCGAAGTGGTTATAGGCCTCGGCGATGCGCTCGCCCTCGTAGCGCATCGCCACCTGCGCGGTGAATTCGATCGGTTCCAGCGTTTCGGCCGATTTTGCCCGCACCAGCAACAGCGCCCAGAGCCAGTCGCGGTTTTCGATATGGCGCAGCACGGTCGCGGAGGGGTCCTCGATCAGGCTCAACAAGGCCGGGATCAGTTCCGCAAATTCCTGTGGCCCCAGATCGAGCCCGCGCATTACCCCGGCGGCGCGCGAATCCTCGGTGAAAAATTGCGGGATCGCCGCCAGATCGCCGCCGACCCAGACCCGTTCGAACCAGTCGTTCAACAATGTCAGTTTGCTCATGCGCCTGTCCTCGTCAGTGCTGCCGCTGTTCAGACTGCGCCAACGAGGTGAAGGTGGGGTTAACGGGCCTCCAATTGGCCCGATAACCCGGCGTAAGGCCGCTTACAGTGCCAGACGCACCAGGCCGCCGGTCTGTCCTTCCAGCACGCCATGCTCGGCCGAGGTCGGTTTCAGCATCGCGTCAAGCAAGACATCGACCGGGGTCCAGTAGGGGGTATACCACTCCTGATCGACTTCCAGGATCAGCACGCGATCGGCGGCCGCGTCATAGGCACCGATCACCGAGACATGCGGGCCGTCCCAATCGCCGGTCACCACGCCCTGATTGAAATAGACCAGCAGCGCATCGCTGGCCGAGGCCTCGTTCGCAGCCAGCCATTCGCGCAGCGTGGCGCCTTGGTCGGGCGTGGGCGTCGGGCTGCTGTCGGCGGGGTGGAAGACGGTGACGCTGTCGTTCAGGCCACGCGCGGCCATCGCCTTGCTGGCATATTCCACCAATTGTTCGAACTTCACCCCGTCGCCGCCCTCGGCCGAAATCGCCTTCCAGGTGTCGTCGCCCACCAGATCCAGCAGTTCGGGCTGGCTCATCACCGTGTCTTCGGCATTGGCGGGCAGCCCGGCCAGCCCGTTGACCGCCGCCGTGACCGAGGCAACCCCGCAGGCCGAGGTGGTGAATTGCGGTTTCACGAAGCTGCTCAGCGCCCAATAGTCGGGCGCGGGGGAGCCGCGCAGATAGGCGTTGTCGGTGCTCAGCAACACGGCATTCGGGCCGAGTTTGGGGGCGGGCGCATCTTCGGCATGGCCCGCCAGCGGCAGGGCCGCGCAAAATAGCGGGGGGCAGATCAGGGCGGCAAGCAGGGCAGAACGCATGTAACCTCCGGGCGTGTTGATCGCCGAAGTCTGCGCCGGGACGCATGGTCTGACAAGGGAAAAGCAAGGGGGGAAGGTGCAGGATTCTGTTGCCAGGCTCCTGCGGGCCCCGCCTTACGCGGCTAGGCGCAAGGGCTTAGTTTCGGCGACCCGAACTGCTTACGCAGCAAGAGCCATTGCCGGAGCACGGTTGTCATTGGCAACTGTACGATTTGCACCGATGACGGTGGTAGCTCACCGAGACAAAGCAAACACCTTTAGACGTTCGTCGATCCTGTTTCGGCCCCATTCGCCCCCAATGAGGGATGGATGGTGGAGCCGCCGGGTACCGCCCCCGGGTCCGATCCGGTTATTACGTGCGCGTTTATGTCCATAGTCCGGGCGAACCCGAACACGGCCAATATAGGGGGGCAGGGGGCGGGCTGCAAGGTCTGCCGGGCAGCGGAATTCAAGGGCCGCCCGCGCCTGCCGTAAACCGGGTCACAGCAGGAAGTCATCCACGCTCAGGCTGGAAACACCCCTGACTTCACATTGAAAATCGGCAGTGCAGTCGCCGTCGAGGTCGATTTCCACCACCAGCCCGGCCTCAGACGCGCCATAGCGCAGATCGCCTGCCCAAGCGAAGGCCGAGGTGCCGACGAAGCTCAGCCCTCCGGCACCGGCGGCAATCGCGCGCAGGTCGATCAGGTCTTCGCCTTGGGTGAAGTCGTGGATTTCGTCGATCCGAGCGCCGCCGGAATCGCCCGCATCGGCGAACAGGAAGACATCCGCGCCATCCTCGCCCAGATAGATGTCGAAGCCCGCGCCACCGTCCAGTGTGTCGGCCCCGTCGCCCCCGGTCAGCCGGTCATTCCCCGCGCCGCCGCGCAGCATATCGTCACCGGCACGCCCACGCAGGATGTCATCGCCATTGCCGCCCGACAGCAGATCGTCGCCCGCGCCCCCGTCCAGCGTATCCCGGCCCATGCCCCCCGCCAGCGTGTCGGCATCGTCCTGCCCCAGCAGCAGATCGTCGCCATCCTCGCCCGCGATCCAGTCGCGCCCGGTGCCGCCCACCAGCGCATCCCTGCCGCTGCCCCCCAGCATTTCGTCATTGCCCGCATCGCCATGGATCAGGTCATCGCCGCTGCCCCCGTCGATCCGGTCGGCCTGCGCGCCACCGCGCAGCGTGTCGGCATCGGCGCCGCCCAGGATCGTGTCGGCCCCCGTGTTGCCCCAGATCCGGTCGGCGCCACGATCGCCATCAAGCCAGTCGTTGTCCTCCTCCCCTCGCAATTGGTCATTGCCATGGCCGCCAAGGATCGTATCCGCACCCGCGCCGCCCAGAATGGTATCGCGCCCGCGCCCGCCGTCGGCATTGTCGTGGCCCGCGCCCAGATCCAGGAAATTGGCCGCATCATTGCCCAGCACCCGGTCGCTTCCCGCACCGGCGATCACCCGCTCTATCATCGTGTCGGCGGTCAGGATGATATTGCCGCTCAAGCCATAGGCGCTCGATACCGTGCTGGGGATCAGGGTGATCGACTGATCCCGGGTGTCGCTTGACAGATCGAGCGTGTCGATCCCGCCGCCATCGGCGATGGTGAAGGCGACGGGACGGCCAAGCGTGCCATCCGCGATCAGCGCGGCCAGCGCAGGCTGCATCCCGCCCGCGGTGGCGCCCAAGCCATAGACGGTATCGCCCGCCGCGATCGTCCAGGGGCCATAAAGCACCTGGATCGCGGCGATGTCCGCCGCCATCACCCCCAGCGTATAGGCGTAAGAGGCGCTGACCGTCGGGTTCTGGCTTTGGCTGAAATAGCTCATCACCGTCGCCTGCCAGCTGTCATAGGGGTTCACCATATCCGACAGGCTGGCCGAGCCGTTGTAATTTCCCGCATGCCCAAGCCCGAGCGCATGGCCGATTTCATGGATATAGGTCTGCAGCGAATAGCTGTCCGGGCCGGTGCCATAAGCCGCGATCCAGTCGGTCGAGATATTGACGAAACTGGCAAGGATCGTGCCGTCCCGGACATCCGAGCTGGCATAGGCGCCGCTTTGGCTGTCGTCGAAGGTGATCTGCGCCGGGGTGCCGGTGGCGGGGGTGTCGTCGAAGGTGATGCCGCTCACCTCGCTCCAGGCATCAAGGGCCTGCCGCGCCAGCGTCGCGCCCGCCGCCGTCAGCCCCGACAGATCGACCACCAGCGTGTCGCCCGGATCCACGTCGAAGCTGCGCGCGCTGCGCCCGGTGCCCTGCCAGTAGCCATCGGTCAATTGCGAGGCCAGCGCGGCCAGATCGGCGGCGGGCAGATCGGTGCCGAAACTCATTTCCCCCGAGATATAGACCGGCGTGATCTGTTGCGCAGGCGGCACGGCATGCAGGGCGGCCGCGGTGGCGGCATCGGGGGGCGTGGGCTGGCTGGCGCAGATCAGGCACATCGGCGGCGGGCTCTCCGGTCGGTCGGCGCGCGCTGGCGCGGGAACTGGCGGGGTCTCAACAGATTTGGGGTAACAGCAGCCAGCCGCTGGCCAAACCCGTTTCCGAAGGCGCGGTGAATCGGGTGTTAAGGCGCGTGGCACAGGGGGCGGGCCTGCCAAACCTTGCAGCGATCATGCTGCGCGGAAAATATTTGGGAATGGCAGGCAGATAGCGGCGGTTTTTAAAGCGCGCACCCGCCGAGCGCCCTTCAGATGCGTGCCCCAGAAATCGGCACGATTCGATAAATATTGGTGCGCGGCACATGCGAAAGGGCGCCCGAAGGCGCCCTTTGCAACGGTCTGCAAGGCGGGATCAGAAGCCAGCCTTGATCTTTTCGAACTCGGCCAGCTGGCGTTCGCGCAGCACCGGGTCGTTCGGGGTCTGCGCCAGGATCGGCGCGCTGATGTCGGTCAGGCCGGCGGTCTGACGGTCTTCGTCGCTGATCAGGGCCATCGCGGCGGTGTTGGTGTGACCGTAGCCGATCGCATCCAGCAGCGCGGGGCCGGCATCGGGACGCAGCCAGGCGTTGATGAAATCATAGGCCTTGTCTTCCGAACCGGGGCCGTCCTTCAGGTTCACGAAGCCGCAGAACCAGGTCGACGAGCCTTCCTTGGCTTCGCGCTGGAAGGCGACGGGATAGTTGTCGTCCTGCAGATAGGCCACGCCGTCGTTCCACGACCAGGCCACCAGAACCTCACCCGAGGCCATCAGCTGTGCCTGCTCGGCCGGGTCGGCCCAGTAGCTGCGCACGTTCTTGTGGGCCTTGCGCAGCCAGTCGGCGGCAGCGGCGAATTGCTCGTCCGAGATCGTGGTCCAGTCGGTCACGCCGGTCGCCAGATAGGCCAGCGCCCAGACATCGTCCGAGCTGTCCGGGATCGAGGTGCGGCCCTCGTATTTCGGGTTGATGAACACATCGAGCGAGGCCACGTCTTCGGCGGGCACTTCCTCGGGGTTGTAGGCAATCGCGGTGGCGCCCCAGTCGGTCGGGATATACCAGACGCCCGCGTCATCCTTGAAGATCGGCGAATTCAGGTATTTCGGGTCGATATTGGCGAATTCCGGGATCTTGCTGGTGTCCCAGGGCTCGATCAGGCCGGCATCGCGGTATTTCGACACCATTTGCGAACAGGGATGGGCGACATCGGCTTTGAACCCCGAGGCGAGTTTCTGATAGGCCTCGTCGTCGTCGCCGTAGAAGGTGTAGCTCGGGCCGTCGCCGTATTTCTCTTTATAGGTCGCAAAGAGGCCCTCTTCCTCGAACCCGGCCCAGTCGAAAACCAGCAGGTCGGGATCGCCCGCAAGCGCGGGGATGGCAAGGACAGAGGCGGCAACGCCGGCCAGAAGCAGAGAGGATTTTTTCATGATAGGTCTTGTGATCCTGTGCTGAGTGGTGGCTCTGGACACGAGGCTAGACCGGGGATTCTGGCACGACAAGCCTTAATCACGCCCGGCGCAGGGGGGCTGCCTAAAGTTTGGGCACTCCTGTGCCGGGACTGGCCGGGCAGGGACGGCCGACTTATCTGTGGGCGGCACAACACGGAGGCGACATGGAGAACGGGGCGATCTTGCTGTGGCTGCGGCGCGATCTGCGGCTGGACGATCACGCCGCGCTCAGTGCGGCGGCGGCGAGCGGACGGGTGGTTGTGCCGGTCTTCATTCTGGACCCGGAAACCGAGACCTTGGGCGCGGCGGCAAAATGGCGGCTGGGGCAGGGGGTGGCGCATTTCGCCGCCACGCTGCGCGCAATCGGCTCCGGTCTGGTGCTGCGGCGCGGTCCGGCGCTGGAGGTCTTGCGCGATCTGATCGCCCAGACCGGGGCCAGCGCGGTCTGGTGGTCGCGCAGCTATGATCCGGCGACGCGGCCGCGTGACGAAGCGGTCAAGGCGGCGCTGCGCACGGCAGAGATCGACGCGCGCTCTTTTCCCGGGGCGCTCTTGTTCGAACCTTGGGACGTGATGACGCAAAGCGGCGGGCCTTACCGCGTGTTCACCCCCTATTGGCGCGCGGTTCAGCACCGCGATCCCGGCGCGGCGCTGGCCCCGGTCACCACCCTGCGCGCGCCTGCACACTGGCCGGCAAGCGAAACGCTCGACGACTGGAAGATGGGCGCCGCGATGCGCCGCGGTGCGCCGGTGCTGGCCCGCCATGCGCGCGTCGGGGCGGGCGCGGCGCTCGACCGTCTGGATGCGTTCCTGAACGGCGGGCTGGCGGGCTATGCGGCCGGGCGCGACCTGCCGGCGCAGGATGCCGCCTCGGATCTGTCCGAGCCGCTGACCTATGGCGAGATCAGCCCGCGCCGGATCTGGCAGGCGGTGCAGGCGCGGGCGGCGGCGGGCGCGGCGGGGGCCGATGCCTTTCTGCGGCAACTGGTGTGGCGCGAATTCGCTTGGCACCTGTTGCATCATTTCCCGCAGCTTCCGCAGGCCAACTGGCGCCCGGAATGGGACAGCTTTCCCTGGGCCGGCGACAGCCCCGCGGTCGAGGCCTGGCGACGTGGTCAGACTGGGGTGCCCTTTGTCGATGCGGGCCTGCGCCAGATGTATGTGACCGGCCGGATGCACAACCGCGCACGCATGATCGCGGCCTCGTTCCTGACCAAGCATCTGCTGAGCGACTGGCGGCTGGGGCTGGCGTGGTTTGCCGACTGCCTGACCGACTGGGACCCCGCCGCCAATGCGATGGGCTGGCAATGGGTGGCCGGATCGGGGCCGGACGCCTCCCCCTATTTCCGCGTGTTCAACCCCGAAACGCAGGCCGCGAAATTCGATCCGCAAGGGGCGTATCGGCGCGCCTTCATCGCCGAGGGGCAAGCCCGGCCACCGCAAACCGCGCAGGAGTTCTTCGAGGCCGCCCCGCGCAGTTGGGCGCTGGACCCCGCGGCGCCCTATCCGCGACCGATCGTCGATCTGGCACAGGGCCGGGCGCGGGCGTTGGCTGCCTATGCGCAGGCGCGCGGCGGCAGCTGATCGCGCCTCCCAATTTGCGCCACATTTATGTGCGAAACCGGCGTTAACCGATGTGCCTCAGGTTCGGGAAGCGACGAATGCAACGAGTTGTAGTGCGCAACAGCGCGATGGAAATGCCGACGATGGCCAAGCTGATCGGCGCGGCGGGTCTGGCCGTGACCGGTTTTCTGGCGGCGGTGGTGGTCGCGCCTTATCTGCCCGCGGGCACAAGGGCTGGCGGGCTGGCGCCGGTGGCGGCCTGTTCGGGCATCGTGCTGGGCTGGCGAGTGATCGGTATGCGCATGCCGCCACGCACGCCCTCTTATGTCTCTGCGGTGATGACCGGGCTGCGCGCGGCGGTCTATCTGTCCATCTGGGGGCTGGGTTTTCTGGGCTTCATGCAGATGTTGGCCAAGGCCACGCGGATGCTTTATGACGGCCCGTTCGAGGCGCTGACCGGCATGCTGTCCGAGGCGCTGAAACTGGGCATGCCGGCGTTGCAGCCCGATGTGCTTGCAGTGCTGGCTCTGGGCGGTGTCCTCTCCTCGGTTCTGTCGGAATGGGCGGGGCGGCGCTGGCGCTAGGGCAAGCGCTGCGCTAGGTTCAGGCCGGAGCGGCGCGGCAACCGGCCCGTCGCTGTGCCTGAACGAGCAGGAACTTGATCGTGCGTTATTTCTTTTACGGCACGTTGTGCCATCTGCCGCTGCTGGAACGGGTTCTGGGGCGGGCGGTCGTGCCGCAGCGCGCGGCGCTGGACGGGCACGAATTGCGCGAGGCTTGTGCGCAGGATGGGACAGGGGCCGCGGATCTGGCCTTTCCGATGCTGGTGCCGGGCACAGGGCAGGTCGAGGGGCTGCTGGTCGATGTGACCCCGGCCGAGGCCGCGCGGCTTGATTATTACGAGGCGGGCCATGCCGCCACCGCCTGTGCGGTGCGCATGCCGGATGGTGCGGAAATAAGCGCGCGGGTCTATCTGGCCGAACCGGGGCGCTGGCAGCCCGGTGCGGCATGGAGCCTTGCGGACTGGGCCGCCCGCTGGGGCGATGTGGTCACCGAGGCGGCGGTCGAATTCATGGCCGGGCGCGACCATCTGCCCGCCGAACGTGCGCTGGCGCGGTATCCGATGATGCTGGTGCGGGCGGCATCGCGGCTGCGCGCGCGCGGCACCGCGCGTCCCGCCGCCCGCCGGCACACCCCGGCGCCCGAGGATGTAGAGATTTCGCGCATGGTGCCGGCCTATGCCCGGTTCTTCGCGGTCGAGGAATACCACCTGCGCCACCGCACCTTCGCGGGCGGCATGACCCGCGAACTGGAGCGTGCAGCCTTCGTTTCGGGCGATGCGACGGTGGTGTTGCCCTATGATGCGCGACGCGACCGGGTGCTGCTGGTCGAACAGTTCCGCACCGGGCCGCTGGCACGCGGCGATATGAACCCCTGGTCGCTCGAAGCGATCGCCGGGCGCGTCGATGTGGGCGAAACCCCCGAGGAGGCCGCGCGCCGCGAAGCCGGCGAAGAGGCGGGCGTGACCCTGGACGCGCTGATTCCCGCGCCGAATTTCTACCCTTCGCCCGGCGCGAAGACCGAATTTCTGTATTGCTATCTGGCGCTGGCCGATCTGCCCGATGGCGTGGCGCAGCCCGGCGGTCTGGAAGAAGAGGGCGAGGATATTCGTCCGCATCTGATCGCTTTTTCGGAACTGATGGCCCTGATCGAGAGCGGAGAGGTGGAAAACGCCCCGCTTCTGGTGCTGGCGCTGTGGCTGGAGCGGATGCGCCCGGGGCTGCGCGCGGCGGCGGGGGCCGGGCCGGACACGGCGCTTTGAGCACGCCGTGAGGCCCCGCGCCTGCAGCCGGGGCTTGAGGCGGGCGCCGATGCAGCCTAAGTCTGGGCATAATCAAGTGCGAGGGAGACCATCATGCAGCTGTGCAAGGATCTGGCCGCGGCCGTGGGCAACACACCGCTGATCCGGCTGAAAAAAGCGTCGGAGATGACCGGCTGCGAGATCCTCGGCAAGGCCGAGTTCATGAACCCCGGCCAGTCGGTCAAGGACCGCGCCGCGCTGTTCATCATCCGCGATGCGATCGCAAAGGGGCAGCTGAAACCCGGCGGCACCATTGTCGAGGGCACGGCGGGCAATACCGGCATCGGCCTGGCGCTGGTCGGCGCCTCGATGGGGTTCCGCACCGTGATCGTGATCCCCGAAACCCAAAGTCAGGAAAAGAAGGACATGCTGCGGCTGGCCGGTGCCGAACTGGTGCAGGTGCCCGCGGCGCCCTATTCCAACCCCAACAACTATGTCCGCTATTCCGGGCGGCTGGCCGAGGAACTGGCCAAGACCGACCCGAACGGCGTGATCTGGGCCAATCAGTTCGACAATGTGGCCAACCGTCAGGCGCATATCGAAACCACCGGCCCGGAAATCTGGGCGCAGACGCAGGGCAAGGTTGACGGCTTCATCTGCGCCGTGGGCTCGGGCGGGACGTTCGCGGGCGTCGGCATGGCGTTGCAGCCCAAGGGCGTCAAGATCGGCCTGGCCGATCCCGAAGGCGCCGCGCTGCACAGCTTCTACACCACCGGCGTTCTGAAATCCGAAGGCTCGTCGATCACCGAAGGGATCGGCCAGGGCCGGATCACCGCCAACCTCGACGGGTTCACCCCGGACATGAGCTATTGCATCCCCGATTCCGAGGCGCTGCCGATCGTCTTCGATCTGCTGGCCGAAGAAGGGCTGTGCCTGGGCGGCTCGTCGGGCATCAACGTAGCCGGCGCAATCCGCATGGCGCGCGAAATGGGCCCGGGCCACACCATCGTCACGGTGCTGTGCGATTACGGCACGCGCTATCAGTCGAAACTGTTCAACCCCGAGTTCCTGCATGGCAAGGGCCTGCCGGTTCCCGGCTGGCTGGAAGGCCCCGGTCGCGCCGTGCCCGAGGTGTTTGCAGGATGATGCTGCGGGGCCTGCGCGTTCTGCTTCTGGCGCTGTGCCTTGCGCTGCCCGCAGCCGCGCAGGACACCGAGGGGCCGAATTACAAGACCTGGGACAAGGCTGCGGCCCAGGTCGAACAGGCCGTGACCGAAGCCAGTATCGCGGACGAGCGACTGTCCGAGATGCGCGCCGAAATCGTCAAGTGGCGCAGCGACTTCATCGCCGCGCAAGGGATCAACGCCGATCAGATCACCACGGTGAAGAACCAGATCGCGGCTTTGGGGGCCGCGCCTGCCGAGGGCGAGACCGAAGATCCCACCATCGCCAGCCGTCGCGCCGAACTGACCGAGACGCTGGCCAAGTTGCAGGCCCCGGTTCTGGCCGCGACCGAGGCCGCCAGCCGCGCCGATGGCATCATCCGCAACATCGACCGGCTGAACCGGGAACGGCAGGCCGACAAGCTGCTGCGGCTGTCTCCGTCGGCGGCCAATCCGGTCAACTGGCCCGCGGCTTTGTCGCTGTTTCGCTGGATGGGGGCCTGGATCTATGACGAGACCGTCTGGCGTTTTGCCCGGCCGATCAACTGGGACACGCTGCGCAACAATGCCCCGCTGATCGCGGGGCTGGTGCTGGTCGCCGGGATCTTGCTGCTGCGCGGCGGGCGCTGGATGGGGCGGCTGACGCAATGGCTGCTGGACAAGACCGCGATGCGCGGGCGGGAACTGATTTCAGGCGTGGTCTCGCTTGGGCAGGTGATCCTGCCGGTGCTGGGCGCGGTGATGCTGACCACGGCGCTGTCCAAGACCGCGTTTTTCGGCCCGATCCTGTTGCAGCTGTTTGACCTGCTGCCTGCGGTTCTGACCACAATTCTGATGGCCTGGTGGCTGGGCAGACGGATTTTCCCGACTCGTCCGGGGCAGGAAAGCGCGCTCAATCTGGCCGAAGAGGGCCGCGCCGAGGGCCGGTTCCATGCGCTGATGCTGGGGCTGGCGGTCGGGATGCAGCAGTTGCTGACGGACTGGATCATGCCGCGCGCGCAGGACTATCTGGGCGGCTCGGGCAATATCGCGGCCGACAAGGCGCAAGAGGTGGCCGCCCGTGCCGATGCGGCGATCTCGGTGCTGGAAGTGCCGCTGCAGATCTTTGCCGCATTGGTTCTGTTCCGCATGGGGCAACTGCTGCGCCGCCAGCAAGGCCTGCGCCGCGCCACCGATGACGAGGCGGCGTTCCGCTACAATCTGCTGCGCTGGCTGGGCAATGCGGTGATCGTGATCGCGGTGGTGGCCCCCTCGCTGGGCGTGATCGGCTATATCAGCGCCGCCAATGCGCTGATCTGGCCCGCGGTGCTGACGCTGGGCGTGGTGGCGCTGGTGGCGATCCTGCAGGGCTTCGTCGCCGAGTTCTACGCCGTGCTTGTCCGGGCCGAGGAAGGCCGGCGCGACGGGCTGATCCCGGTGCTGGCGGGGTTTGTGCTGGCGCTGGCCGCGCTGCCGCTGCTGGCGCTGATCTGGGGCGCACGGATCGAGGATCTGGCCGAGATCTGGACGTCGTTCCGCACCGGGTTCTCGCTGGGCGGGGTGCGGATCTCGCCCACGGTATTCCTGACCCTGGCAGTGGTGTTTTCGGTCGGTTACGGTCTGACCCGCCTGTTGCAGGGCGCGCTGAAAAGCTCGATCCTGCCGAAGACCACGATCGACAAGGGCGGACAGAACGCGATCGTCTCGGGGCTGGGCTATGTCGGGATCTTCCTGGCGGCCTTGCTGGCGATTTCGGCGGCGGGCATTGACCTCAGCTCGCTGGCGATCGTCGCCGGTGCGCTGTCGGTCGGTATCGGTTTTGGCCTGCAAAACATCGTGTCGAACTTCGTGTCGGGGATCATCCTGCTGATCGAACGTCCGGTGTCGGAAGGCGACTGGATCGAGGTCGGCGGCCAGCAGGGCGTGGTCAAGGCGATTTCGGTGCGCTCGACCATCATCGAGACCTTCGACCGCACCGATGTGATCGTTCCCAATGCCGATCTGGTCTCGGGGCAGGTGACGAACTGGACGCGCGGCAACAAGACCGGGCGGCTGATCGTGCCGGTGGGCGTGGCCTATGGCAGCGATACCCGGCGCGTGGCCGAAATCCTTTTGGAAATCGCGCAGGCCCACCCGCTGGTGATGATGTCGCCCGAGCCTTTCGTTCTGTTCAGGGGGTTCGGTGCGGACAGTCTGGATTTCGAAATCCGCGCCATGCTGTCCGATGTGAATTTCAAGCTGCGCGTGCATTCCGAGATGAATCATCAGATCGCCACGCGCTTCGCCGATGAAGGGCTCGAAATTCCCTATGCGCAGCGCGACATCTGGCTGCGCAACCCCGAGGCGCTGCTGCCGCAGGGGGCGGGCGGCGCTGCCGCACCACCTGTCGCGCCAGCACCGAAAGCGCAAGAGGTGGCGTATACGCTGCCCGAGGATGACCCCGGCGCCTATCGCGTCAGCACGCTGTCGGACAATGACGGCACCGAAGAGGGCGACAGCCGATGAGCACCGAACCGGTCTTTCGCGCCCAGCCCTACTTGCGGGATCTGGACACCCGGGTCGAGGCGCTGACCCCCGAAGGCGGGGTGATCTGCGCAGGCTCGGTGTTCTATCCCACGGGCGGCGGGCAGCCGGGCGATGCGGGCTGGCTGCGCTGGTCGGACGGGGCGCTGGAAATCGCGACCGCCGTCAAGGGCGAGGGCGGCACGATCATCCTGGTGCCTGCCGAGCCTGCCGCGCTGCCATCGCCGGGCATGCGGGTGCAGCAGGAACTCGCCTGGGAACGTCGGCATCGCCACATGCGCGTGCATACCGCGCTGCATCTTCTGTCGGTCGTCATCCCCCTGCCGGTGACAGGGGGGCAGATCGGCGCCGACAAGGGGCGGCTCGATTTCGACATGCCCGATCCGCCCGCGGATATGGCGGCGCTCGAGGCAGAGCTGAACGCGCTGATCGCACGCGATCTGCCCGTCACCGAGGACTGGATCACCGACGCCGAGCTCGGCGCCAACCCGGGGCTGGTCAAGACCCTGCGCGTGGCGCCCCCCGTGGGGCAGGGCCGGGTGCGTCTGATCCGCATCGGGGCAGGGGAAGACCAGGTCGATCTGCAACCCTGCGGCGGAACCCATGTCGCCACGACCGGCGAAATCGGCCCGGTGCGCCTGGGCAAGGTCGAAAAGAAGGGCCGCCAGAACCGCCGTGTGAGCCTGTATCTGGTCTGATCGCGTGCAGCGGGCCGGGCAGGGGGCGCTCGCGCCCCCTCGGGCCTGCGACCCTTCACCCCCTGAGGATATTTCGGCCAGAAAGAACCTGGTTTTTCCCTCTGGCACAAATATCCCGGGGGAGCGCGGCACGCGCGGGGGCAGCGCCCCCATGCCCGCTCAGATCGGGTCTTCGGGCAGCCCCTCGCGCGACAGCATCACCGCAAGCGGTCGCAGCGTCGGGCTTTGCGCGCAGGAGATCATCAGCGCCACCATGATCGGCACCGCCAGGAACATCCCCGGCAGCCCCCAGACCGCGCCCCAGAAGGCCAGGCTGATGATGATGCCAAAGGACGACAGCCGCAGCGCATGGCCCATCAGCATCGGGTCGATCACATTGCCGATCACGAATTGCAGCAGCCCGCAGACCAGGAAGACGCCCGCCGTGCTGGCCGGGTCCTGGGTCAGGATATAGACCGCCAGCCCCGCGATCACGGTGGCAATGATCGACCCGATCGAGGGGATGAAATTCAGCGCGAAGGTCAGCACCGCGACCGGCATCGCCAATTCGTATCCGCCGACCTTGAACACGCCATAGACCGCCGCGCTGGTCACCACCGACACCATCGCCTTCACCATCAGGTAATGGTTCACCCGGCGCATGATCTGTCCGACCGTCCCCGCCACATGGCGCGCGCGGGTGTCGTCGCCCAGCAGGTTGATCAGCTTGGCCTGGAACCAGATCCGTTCGGCAAACAGGAACCCCACGAACAGGATGATCAGCACCGCCGCCGACAGCAGGCTCGAGGCCTGCCCGGCCAGGGTGCTGAGGTATCCGGCTACCTCGATCTTCTGCATCGAGGCCAGCACCGCCGCCTCGACATCCGCGCCCATCCAGCCGAACAGCTCGGCGATGGCGCGTTGCGCGGGACCGGCATAGGCCAGGATCATCGTCACCACCTCGTTGGCCTGTGCCAGCAGAACAGCGGTCGCCGTCAGCAGCCCCGAGGCGATCAGCATCAGCGCCACGATCGAGGCCAGCCAGCTGGGCACCCGCACCGGGCCGATATGCAGTCGTCCGATCGCGTTGATCGCCTCGGAGGTCAGCGAGAACAGGATGATCGCGATCGCCAGCGAAATCAGGATGAATCGCGCCTGCACCAACAGGAACAGCACCAGCGCAAAGGCGATGATCCCGAGCAGCACGTTGGTCAGCTGCCGCGGCTCGCGCCTGCGCTCGGCGGGCAGGGGCGGGGTCGTCTGCAGCTCGTCGTCGATCATTGCGGGGCGGTCCTTCGGGATAGCGTCAAACCGGGCACGGCGATGCCCGATCCCAGAGCCTAAGCGCGCCTGCGGGCGGTGACAAGCGACTGGCTGGAATTACACGCTTTCTTTGGGGCGATATCGACAGCGATATTGCCCCCTTGCATCCCCCGACGCTTTTCGCGTAAATCCGCCGGACGGAGCGGTGGCCGAGTGGTCGAAGGCGCACGCCTGGAAAGTGTGTAGGCGGGGAACCGTCTCGAGGGTTCGAATCCCTCTCGCTCCGCCATTACTTACCTGCATCGCTTTGATTTCCTTTGATAAATCCGCCTTGCAAATTTTTCCTTCCCCCAAAAATTCCCCCTTAAATCGCTTGGATGCCCCTGGAATAGACCGGAACATGCCAGCCCAGCGTCGGAACCGTTGGCGGATCATGCCGCCGTCTAGGTCGGCCTATTTTAGTCGCCTCGGGGGGGCAAGGCGCGAAGGTTTAGGAAGTTACGATACCCCCCGCCTCGCGCGCGCGTATCTCTTCATTTATATCCCCTAAATCTCGCTCCAGTGGCGCGCCGCCTCGCGCGCGTGCGCGTATTGGTCATCAAACTCGCCCCCGCGTGAAAATCTGTGTTAGCGTTTGCCGTGAAGGATGCGCGCCGGTTCCGACACCGCGCGGCCAGATTTCGCGCCGCCCCCCCCCCCGTAGGTTCTTCCGAGGGGCCAACTTATGAGGGTCGGCAAAGCCCGATGTGCTTCTAGGGCCAGAGCGCCTTAGAGGGACTAAGGTTCACGCCCAGCGCTTGCCGCTTTCGTTTCGCTCGCTTCCGGCAGGCTTCGCGGCAATAAATTGCATCCGCGCGCCGGGTCAGCGGCACATGCCCGCCACACTCGGGACAGGTCCAGCCGTCGCGGGCCAGCCGGTGCCGTCTGTTGCCCTGGGCAAGGAAGCCGTGAGACGGCCAAACCTCGGCCAGCACAATCGGCCTGCCGTCGGGGGGTTTCGTCATAGCTAATTCCCATGGGGGCAGGGGCAGGCATGACTTGATTTCTCTGATTGTTTTTCAAGGGCCATAGCCGGGTTAAGTCATTGGCGGGAAAGCCTGTGGGGATTTTAACCTACCTGTCGTTACTATTTGCCGCGCCGATGCAGAACAGGCCGATAATCGCCGCCCACCAAGGATGTTCGAATTTCCCCCATGCCCAAATTTCAACGGGGACACTCCACGCTGAAGAAAAAGCCTCCACCACGGCAACCACCGGGACACCCCAGATTTCGGAAATAGTCCCCTCGGTAACAATCGACAATCCGGCTACTAGAAAAAACCAAGCGCCGCTTAGAAAGCCCCAGGCAAGAGCCACAAGGAGCCATAGAGGCAGGGTTCCCACGATTAAAATCACCGCCGCCACAGTCTCCCAAAACATCTTGGAACCTCTCTTGCATCGCAGCCTTTGCCCATGCTTCGGCTTTTTCGCCTGCGGTTCAACCTTTCGATTTAATCCCGCGCAATCGCCACTGCGCGAAGGCAAAGCCGCACAAGCCCGCGCCGGGAATGTCAATGGCCAATTCTTTTACGGTCCAGAGCGCGAAGCCTGCCACCGCCCAGCGCATCGGCCCCAGCGCCGCCACCAGCCCGAAAAGCGCATGGGTGCCTTGCACCGCGCCCTATTGGAAACAGCCTGGGGAAAGCGCGCCCGATGCCAGATCCGATTGCGCGAAGGTCGCCAGAACCTCGGGAAGCGTTATAATTCACGGCCCACCTCGATCGGTTCCCATTGCTGGGTTTGCCCGTTCCACATCTTGCCGGTGCTGCCGTGCCGGTCCCATTTCGAGAGCCGCCGCCAATCATCCAAGGACACGACACGGCCCGTCCAGGTGCGCGGGGTGCCGGTGATGCCCACCCCATAGGGGAAGGCTTCGGGGGCGGGCTGGGGCAGATCTGCAAGCTTCGCCGCCTCGGGTTCAATTTTCGGATTTTGGGGTAGGGGGCGTGCTACACGTGCTACATGTGCTACACGGGGCGCGGGTTCCATCTTCGGAGGCGGGGGTGCGGCTTCGCCGCTTCCCCCTTCCGCTTCCAGTTTGGCAAGGAAGGCGTAGGCGTCAAACTTCATGGGCCGCCCTCACAATCTGGTATGCCTCTTTTCGTGAAGCGCCGCGCACCTCGGCCCCCTCGGGAAGCCGGATCAACCAGCCGTGTTTTTCCAGTGATGCGAGCGCAGCCCGTGCTGAAGGGCTTTCCCGAAGCGCGCGGATAGGGGCGGATTGCACCACTTCGCGCGGGGTGATTTCGGGATGCGCCCAGCTTTCCAGAAGCCATTTGCGCAGTCGTTCGGCCTTGTCGATTTCCGCCGATACGGTCGCAGCATCGGCAAGGCGTGTGGCTTCGGACAGATAGAAGCCCGCCAGTGTGATAGCGTCGGCCATTGTTGCCGGTTTCACCTCGGGGGCGTCCAGATTACGCCAGAGGGTCAGAACGCCCGCAATGCGCGCCGCCTGTTCCGCCGCCTTGGATGCTTGGCCCGTGACGTGCGAAAATTCGGCCCCCGGTGCCTGCCCGGCTTCCACGTGATCGGCAAAGGCTGACAGCATGGCCCGCGCGTCAGCCGATAGCGGCAACAGACGGGGCATCAGTTCGCGGGTTTCGGGGGCCATCGGCAGGGACGTTTCCAGCACCGCGCGCAGCCGTGCCCCGAAGGCTTCTAGGGCTAGGTCATCGCGCCGCACCTGTGATTGCGGGCGGTTGCCGATGTTGCTGGGCGGTTCGCAGATCAGGAAACGGGGCAGAAAGCCTGTATCGCCCGCCATCGGATCAGCCATGAACGCCCGCGCCACGCCAGGTTGCACCATCAGGTGAACGGCCAGCCGCCGCCCGTAAAGCGTGTAAACCCCTTCGCCGCCAAGGCCGATGCGCACCGGCGCGCCGCCCCAAAGGTCATTCAGAGCGGCCAGCGTCGCCAGCCGGTTTTCGCTAGCCATCGCAAACCCGCCGAAGAATTTTCCGCCTTCATCGCTGAAAAGCCCGGATGACGGTTGGTTTTCCCGATACTGACGGATTAGCCCCTGCATGGACGGCGCAGGCAACGTGCGTTCTGGGCCAGGGGGCGCAGAAGGTGCCTTGCCCAGCGCTTCCAGATCGGCACGCGCCGCCACCCGCTTTTCGCCCTTACCCTTTTTCGCATCGTTCAGGATGCGGTCGCGTTCCCCTTTCCAGAGCGCAAAAGCGTTTTCCCATGCTGCGATTTCTTCGCGCTGGGCCAATGCCTGTTCCCGTTCATAGGCCCGAAGCGCTGCCATCAGGGGGGAGTCGCAACTGCTTTTCCGTTCGCCAGATTGCGCGATGGTCAGGACGTAAAGCGACACGGGGCGCGGCCCGCCCAGCGTCTCCACATCGGCAAAGCCCTGCACCGCCAAGGACGCCACCGCCAGCGCCGATGCAGCGGGAATTGCCACCGGGGCAAGGGTCATGCCCTGCACGGCTTCCACCGCCGCGCGCAGCGGCCCCAGAGCCTGCACGGGGTAATCGTCACCCGCCGCGATGCTTCGCACCAGCGGTTGCGGGCCTTCGGGGCGATAGGGGATTTCTTGCGGAAGCGCGTTCATGCGGCACCGCCTTTCTTCCGAAGAATGTCGTTCCAGTCGCACCCGTTCGGCGCGGGAAGAAGGGAAACGGCCCAGCCCAGCGCGTGCGCGCGTTCGGCCAGGGCGTGCGCGGCTTCGCGGCCCGCTGCATCGCCATCGGGGGCAATGGTCAGCCGCCCCGGCAGATCGGGAAGCCGCAGCCCCCGCATGCCCGACGTTGACAGCGCCGCCCAGATCATCGCAGGCGCGCGCAGCAAGCCGCAGGCAAGGCTTAGGGCAGTTTCTATGCCCTCTGCCACCACCAGCGGCCCCGGCCCGTCAGTAAGCCGCACCGTGCCGCCCTGCACGGCCCCCAGCATGGCCTTTGCGGGTTCCGCATCCGCCTTGCCGCCGCCGTCGGCCCGCAGGTAGGTGCGATGCACCGCGAAGCCCTCGGCCCCGTCGATCCGCGCCACCAGCGCCGGGAAGCGTTGGGCGGTCACATGCCAGCACGCCGGATAGAAGCGCAGCACGTCAGGCAAAGCGCAGGTAATGCCGCGCCCGCGCAGGTAGGTTTCGGCCAAGGTGCCGGTGATCGGCTGCGCCTCTTGCCAGAGCCGGTGTGCTTGGCGCGCGCGTTTCTCGGCCTCGGCCTGTTGCTTTCGCGCGCGGGCGTTTTGTTCGGCCTGGTCCGGGGCCTGATAGGTGCCGGGGGCGATGCCAAGCGCGGCCAGCAGATCCGTGAAGCCGCAGCCGGATTTCTTGCAATGCAGCACAAGGCCCCTTTGCCCATCGGCCAACGTCAGGGCGTTTTGCCCTTTACGCCGCTCGGGTTGGCATATGGGGCACGGTGCCGCGCCGAAACGCTGATACCAGCGCCCACCAAGGGTCAGGGTCAGGTCGCGCGCGTCTATCATGTCCGCGCCCACCAGATCAGGACGGCCAAGGCTTGTGCCTGGGTTTCGGTCAGCCCGTGCAGGCGTCGCAGGTAGAGGATTTGCAGCCGATTCATGCCCCACCCCCTTGCGCCTCGGGCGTCACAGTCACGCGCAGCACATAGCGCCCATGCGTGCCTGGAAAGTTGCCCGCGTGCGGTTCATGCAGCGTGTCGATGACAACGCCCAGCGCGCGCAGATTGTGGACATAGGCGGCCCAGCGCGGGGCGGGGTTGTCTATGGGCGTGCAGCCCTTCGCCCCGGCCTTGCGCAGTTCATCCAGCGCCCAGCGGTCACGGCCTGAAACAACAATGCGGAAGGCTTCGCCAGCGCTGGGCGTTACGGTGTAAGCCGTGCCTGCCCCGTAGCCTTTGGCCTTGCGCGATGATATAGAAAGGGTGCCCGCCGCAGTCGCATAGCGGTTTCCCAGCCCGGGTTGCGCTTGCCCGCGCACCGGGGTTTCCCATTTTTTCGGCATGTCAGGTTAGGCGGCGTCGCGTTCGGCCTTGCGGCCTTCCAGCCAAGCCGCAATTTCGCTTTCGGGCCAGCCGACGGCCTTAGCCCCCAGCTTGATCGGCTTGGGGAAGGTGCCCGCCGTCATCATCGCGTAAATCGTGGATCGTCCAAGCCCGGTGCGGGACTGCACCTCGGGGCGTCGAAGAATGATTTCTTTCATTCGCGTTCCTTTCTAGACCTAATAACGCCGCGATTCGCAGTTGCGAATTGCGCACTCATCGGTAAGAAAGGGGGCGTGAGGGGATAGATATCTTCACACCCGGCCCCTTTTCAGCGTTGGCGCGCTTGGAGGGGCCTTCTTTTTACCGATCATGTTCCGACGGCCCAAAACCGAACCGGAGCCACCGGGACTGTAGTGGTAATTCTTATCGAGACAGACGGGGAACGCGTCAAGCCTCGGAACTTTTCTAGAACTTTTGGAGCAACTTTTTCTGTGGATTGCACATCCATCCACAAGGTTACCCACAGGATGTTCCAGTTGCCTGCGTTCACCCTCGCGTGAGCGCCACGACCGTCCGGCCATCCTCGCCGCGAATGAATCGCCCCCAAGCCTCAGCCATGCCGCGCCGCCGTTCGATCATGTCAGAGCGTCGATAGGCTCGTTCAACTTCGCTGCCGACGGTATGTGCCAGCGCGATTTCGGCCATGTCGCGGTCATGGCCCCGTTCTGCTGCCCAGTCGCGGAAGGTAGAGCGTAGCCCGTGCGGCACGGCAGGGCGCTTGTTGCGCAGATCTATGAAGCCGTCGCGGCCCGCCTTCACCTCGGCTTCCTGAATCCTCCGCATAACAGCCGATAGCGTCATATCGGACAGCATCCCGCCGCGTGGGGCAGGAAAGACCAGCGCCCCGGCCTCGGGTCTTTGCCAATCGTCCGCATCGCCCGCGCCTGCAACTTCGCGCAGGATTGCTACCGCCTCGGGGGTCAGGGGGACGCGATGTTCCCGGCCCGCTTTCATCCGTGAAGCTGGGATGGTCCAGACGGCTTGCCGTGTAGCACGTGTAGCACGCGTAGCACCGGGGGCCGGTTCAAATTCGACTTCGCCCCATGTCATGCCGCGCACTTCGCCAGAGCGTGCGCAGGTCAGCGTCAGGAATTGAAGCGCCCGCGCGGCCATGCCTTCACGCCGGGAAAGTTCCCGCCACCAGCGCGGCACGTCAGAGAGCGCCAAGGCGGGGTGATTGTCGGCCTTCGCCACCTTGGAAGGGGTCGGCAACAGTTCTTTCAGATTGCCCGCCCACCGCGCCGGATTGTCGCCCGTGCGATGCCCTGCCACGGTCGCCCAGCTTAGAACGGCCTCGATCCGCCCGCGCAGCCGGGACGCGGTTTCGTTCTTGGTCAACCATATCGGTTCCAGCACGCGCAGCACGTCGCGCACCTCTATTGCCTGCACCTGCATCTGGCCCAGCACCGGGGCGGCGTAGGTGTCCAATGTCGCGCGCCATTGCTTCCGGTGCTTGTCGTTCCGAAACTCCGCCGATTTCTTCGCCAGGAAGGTTTCCATTGCATCCCCGAAGATCAGCCCACCCCGGCCCTTGCGCTTTTCGGCCAGAGGGTCGCCCCCATCCAGCGCGATTTGCTTGTTCGCGGTTGCCTTGCGCCGTGCGGTCGCCAAGGACACTAGCGGGGGACTGCCCAAGCCGATTTCCCGGCGCTTGCCGTTCACGCTGATACGCTGCACCCAAAAGCGGGAACCGTTCGGTTCAACGCGAAGGTAAAGCCCGATGCCGCCGCCGTCGTGATATTTGCCGGGGGTCAGGTCAGCGCCCAGCTTCGCCGCCGTGAGCGTGTTAGCCTTCCGCCGCTTCGGTTGATCCGCCATTTGTCCTTCCCCCTTTTATTCCCCCAGAAATGGTTAGAACAAGCTAGATTGTGCCGGAACAACTAGGACAATGGAAGCGTAAAAGCATTAACAAACATTGGTCTGTTTGGAATTGTCTGGAACATGCTAGAACACATCATGGCGGCCTCTCGCTCCGCCACTTGCACATCGCAAACCCGAAAACAGGTCCCTCGCGGGGCCTTTTTCTTTATGTGCCAAAGGGGTTTGCAGGGAACATCCGCGCTTCGGAGACTGGCCGACTGCGCGAGATCGGTCTCCGAACGCCCACCGTCTCTTTCCACCCGCCCCTCTCGCTCGGCGAGACGGATTCAAAACCCCCATAGATTTCAATGAACTGATGGGATCGCGTTGCGCCTGTGTTTCGGTGGTTCCGGCTTGTCTCAAAGCAGACGGAGACACGACACGGGCGGCGTGGTCGTTGGTATGTCTTGGGAGTTTTGCGCGAAGTCTCTGATGACAAACACAGTTTCCGGCCCTAGCCTGGCGCAATGTCAAATGGGGCCTGGACCGATCAAGAGAACGACCTGATCGTCGCGGATTACTTCGCGATGCTGGGCGACGACGTCTCTGGGCGCCCCTACAATAAGGCCGAGCACCGGCGCGGGCTTCTGCCGCTGTTGAACGGTCGCTCCGAGGGATCGGTCGAGTTCAAGCACCAGAACATAAGCGCCGTGCTGAAGGGGCTGGGTGAGGACTGGATCCCGGGATACAAGCCCGCCTTCAATTTCCAGATGACGCTGGTGGATGCCGTGGCGCGTTGGCTAGCGCTGAACCCGGCTTGGCTAGGTCGCCATTCGGGTGCAGGAGCACCGACTGGCCTCGCGGAGGCGCGGCCGATCTGGATCGGGCCGCCGCCCACGTTGTCGAACCAGCCGCCGCCGCAGGAGCTGGAGCAGATGCTGCACATCGCCCGCAAATTCGATGTCGCGGCGAGAGACGAGCGAAACCGCGCCCTCGGCCGTGCCGGTGAGGAACGCGTCCTGGCGCACGAACGTGCAGCCCTGAAATCAGCGGGCCGCGACGATCTTGCGCGCAAGGTCCGGTGGGTGTCGGATGAAGATGGCGATGGTGCCGGCTACGATATCGCCAGTTTCGCGCCGGATGGTCGTCCGCGCCTGATCGAGGTGAAGACGACGAATGGCTGGGAACGCACACCCTTCCATATCAGCCGCAACGAGCTGGCCGTGGCCGAGGAACGGCGCTCGGAATGGTCTCTGTTCCGCCTATGGAACTTCGCCCGCGAGCCGAAAGCGTTCGAGCTGCACCCGCCGCTGAACGCGCATGTTTCGCTGACCGCGACGTCCTTTCAGGCGAGTTTTCACTGACAGCGACGCGGGTGTCAGACGTGTCAATTGCGGCATGTCGCGCGTCGACGCTCTTTACTCTTCGGGACTCCTGATCCAACCGCCCCTGATCTGTTCGTCGAACACTTCGGGAATTCGTTCTTTAATCTCCGTTATGAGAGGCCGCATGGCTTTCCAAGCTTCAGTAGCTAGCCGATTTACTTCATTAATCTCAACTTGATGATGTGGGGCTACATTCATTTCATCAAACTGGTTGGCTGGAATGACGGACTGCAGCATCACAGATCCAAACCGCTCGGGTGATGAATGCATTCCAAAATAGTCGACAAAGGCCTTCAGGCGCTCGAAGAAGTCTAAGTATTTTTTCTGGACCCGCCCATCCTGGAAATGTGCAATTCCGAGCTCTGTTTCGCTGACCAACAGCGACGCTTCAGTCAGAAATCTAGGGTGTATGCCGCGATGGTAGTCGTGATCTTTCAAAAGTTCTCGGAAGTTCCAGGTTCCATACGCAAAGATTTCTCGGCCAAACCGGATATCATTGGGCGTAGATGCTCGATAGATCACCTCCTCGCTCAACTTAAACTCGGTAAATGCCCAGACGACCACCGCAACACCAAAAGCGAAAAACGGCTCAGGTTCGAACTGCCATGCCCCGCCGGGCCACAAGAACCAAACAAGCATTGCAATGGCTGCTAGGCCCGCGCCGATCCGTGCGAATGTCTGATAGTATCTGCTCATGAGACATGAAATGATCTGGCTTGATGCGCTTCGTCAAGTCGTGAGAATTGGCCGACACTACTGAGTATGGCCTATCGACCAGCTCTTTGGCAGTTCCGAGAACTGGCGTGGGTCACAGCATTCGGCACTTCACGGATGGAGTAAGTTCACGGAACGCTTGACTTTCTTTTTCTAGAGAACCCGCGCAGCCTGCTCCTGCCATGTCTCCCCCGCCAGAAAGCACAGGTCGTAAAGACTGACCGCAGATGCCTCGCGGCCGCAGGTCAGGCGTTTGAGCACCTCGGGTGCCAGATAGGCGAGGCGCAGCTGGCGGCTGACATGGCGCTCGGCCAGACCGACGGCCTCGGCAAGTTCCTGGATCGTGGCGAACTCACCTGCTTCCATCCGCCGCCGCCAGCCCCATGCCCGGCCGATGGCGCGCAGGATGTGCGGCTCCTGTGTCTGATCCTCGCTGGGGCTGTAATCGGCAGGCGGCATGATCTTGGGTCGCCCGTTCTTCTTGCGCACCTTCAGGGGGATCAGCACGCGGATCGTGTCATTGCCTCGGGTCATTCGGCGGCCTCCATGTTGCGTGGGGCGATCATCTCGCGGATCACACCCGCGACACCTTCGCGGCGGATGTCGACTTCGAGCCCGGCGGCGGTGACGGTAACGCGCCGGACCAGAAGCTGGATGATCCGCGTCTGTTCGAGCGGAAACAGCTGCGCCCAGAGGGTGTTAAAATCATGCAGCGCCGCGATGGCCTCGGCCTCGGACACCTGATCGCGCTTCAGCGCCGCCAGAACCTGCGTGACCACCTCTGGCGTCTGCAGAATGCGCCGCACCTCGGTGACGATGGCGTCCTCGACCATGCCCGCAGGCAGGCGGACCGGTGCTTGATCGCCGCCGCTCTCGTCCTCCGTCGTGCGGTTCTTGATCACGTCCATCGAGACGTAATAGCGGTAGAGCTTGCCGCGCTTCTTGGTTGCGGTCGGCGTCATGGCCGCGCCGGTGTCGGTGAAGATCAGGCCCTTCAGCGGCGCGGGCGTCTGCATGCGGCTGTTGCTGGACCGGGCGTGGCGGTTGCCCTGCAGGATGGCGTCGACCTGATCCCAGACCTTGTCCGTGACGATGGCCTCGTGCTCGCCCGGATAGGCCTTGCCCTTGTGGACGGCCTCGCCGCGATAGACGCGATTGCGGAGCACCCGATAGAGGTAGCCCTTGTCGATCAGCGTGCCCTGCTTGCTGCGAAACCCCTCCCGTCGCAGTTCCTTCGCCAGTATCGTGGCCGAGCCGAGCTCGACGAACCGCTCGAAGATCCGGCGCACCGAGGCGGCCTCGACCTCATTGATCACCAGCTTGCGGTCCTGCACATCGTAGCCAAGCGGCACATAGCCCCCCATCCAGATCCCTCGCTTGCGCGAGGCGGCGACCTTGTCGCGGATGCGTTCACCGATGACCTCGCGTTCGAACTGGGCAAAGCTCAGCAGGATGTTCAGCGTCAGCCGCCCCATCGAGGTGGTCGTGTTGAACGACTGCGTGACCGAGACGAAGGTGACGCCGTTGCGGTCGAAGACCTCGACCAGCTTCGAGAAATCCATCAGGGCGCGGCTGAGCCGGTCGATCTTGTAGACCACGACCACGTCGATCAGCCCGTCGTCGATGTCGGCCAGCAGCTGCTTCAAGCCGGGCCGGTCCAGATTGCCGCCCGAAAAGCCGCCGTCGTCATAGCGGTCGCGGGTGGCAACCCAGCCCTCGGATTTCTGGCTGGCGATATAGGCCTCGCAGGCCTCCCGCTGGGCGTCGAGGCTGTTGAATTCCATGTCGAGCCCTTCTTCGCTCGACTTGCGGGTGTAGATGGCGCAGCGCAGGCGGCGGCCGGGGCGTGTATTCATGTCCATGGTCAAACCTCCCGCGGACGGACTTGCAGCCCGAAGAAGCGATAGCCGTTCCAGCGCACGCCGGTGATTTCCCGCGCGATGCCGGAGAGTGATTTGTATTTGCGGCCCTGCCACTCAAAACCGTCCTTCAGCACTGTGATGGTGTGCTCGACCCCGTTCCATTCCCGGATCAGCCGCGTGCCTGCCACCGGATTGCGGGGATCCGCGATCTGGTTCTTGCGGCGGGAGACGCCCTCGACCTCGTCGGCAAGCAGGTCCAGCATGCGACGGGTCTCGTGGTCGGGCCCGCCATAGGTCAGTTCCTGCAGGCGATAGGCGATGCGGGCCTCGAGAAAGGCGCGGCTGTTGTTCGGTGCGGCGCTGCCGAGGAGCCGTTCCCATTCGGCCTTCAGTGTCAACGGCGGAGTAAAACTCGGCCACTGTGGCGGAGCAAAAGTAGGCCATTTAAGCGCGTGCGCCTTGGAGCGTGCGGCCCTCATATAGCAAGCACGTTCCAAGGCGCATTGGCCGTCAGG
>NZ_JARHUH010000016.1:0-42142 GCF_029222945.1 Paenirhodobacter sp. CAU 1674
CAAGCCCGCACCCTCTGGGTGATCCATGAAACGCGCCCCTCGCAGCCTTCAACACCATGTTTTATATAGGAAATATAATGGTCAGGACAGCGAAATCAGCGCCTTACTTGGGAAATGTGGGATGAAGCGTCTGATCGAAAAGGGGCTGATGTTCGGCAATCTGATCCGCGTGGACAGTCCCGCGCTGATCGAGCGGTATAATCGCGCGCTGAAACAGCTGAGCGGCAAGACCACGGCCCTGACAGAGTTTCACATCGACATTTCGGGCTATTCCCCCGAGGTGGGCGACGAACTGGGCGATCATTTGTATCTGAACCCGAACGGCTGCAACCGGCAGTTCATCCTGCTCTCGACCGAGCAGAAATCGGCGCCTTTGCTGGCTGCCAAATTCTCGATGTCGCGCAGCATCCTGCGGGAATTCATCGAGGCGAACGAGGCGCAGCTGTTCAGCCTGACCGCGCGCGATGCGGTGGCCGGAGAGCTGGAAGACACCGTCTATGAGCTGAGCACCCCCGCGCGGTTGTTCGACATCCAGCGCATGGTGGTGGTGGCCGATACCACCGGCAATCATGTGGCCGAGGCCGAGAAGCTGGCCGGTCTGATCGAGCAGTTCCGCACCCGGCCGGATGCCTGGTATGACGATGTGCTGATCGCGCAGATGATCGACCTGGCGAAGAAGACCGGCGATGTGACGCGCAATCCGGTCACGCTACGCTCTACCGCGTTTGAAACGCCGGATTTCTGGACGGCCCATTTCGGCGGGGTCTATGTGTTCCGCTCGGTCGCGCATCCGGCGGCGATCTGCATGGGCGATCGCAGCGCGCTTGGCGCCTTGCCGATTGCGCATGTCTTCGGCGCCGCGCAGCGCAACGAGATCGCCAAGTTTCTGGAACTGAACGGGTTGGTCGAACCCATCGTGCAGGCGCAGGGGGCGCAGGCCGGGGCGATCCTGCGTCAGAAGATGGATTTCATTCTGGTCGAGGCCGCCGCAGCACTTGGGCTGGATGCCGGGGCTGGCTCGCGGCGCGAGTTGCGCGCGGTGGCGCAGCGTCTGGGCGCCGATCTGCCGCCCGAGTTTCAGGCGCTGGCGGCGCTGCTGCGCTGGGTCGAGGCGGGCGGCCCCTGGCCGCGCATCGACAGCCAGCACCCGGCCTATTTCTACACGTTGCGGGCCGCGCAGGGCCCGTTGCGCGATCTGGTCAACATGCTGCTGGCCGAACTCAGCCCGCTGGATGTGCGGCAGATGTTCATCTGCCACAAGGAACTGTTCTATCGTCTCTACACGACCTGGCCCGAGGCGAAGAAAGCCTATGTGGCGGATTTCCTTGAGAAGGAGTATCAGATCGACAAGGCCGGAGCCCGGGCAGCGCTGTTCGGGGACGAGCCGTCGATGAACGAGGCCGAAGGGCCTTGGGGCGCCCCGCGTCCCGCGCCCCGTCCGGCACCGCGCGATCCGGTCGATCTGGTCGGGCCCTGGGGCGCAGTAAGGAAGGAGCGGCGATGATCGGATTTCTGCGACTGGCGATTTTCGGCACAGTGGCGGCGGCACTGTCCTATTGGGCGCTGCTGATCTATTCCCGTTCGCTCCGGCGCGAGGCGCTGGAAAAGGAATGGGACGGCGATTGGCACGAGGATGCCAGCCCCGAGGCCCGTGCGCTTTTCATCGAAGAGGGCATGGCCGAGTATGAACACAGCCTGCGGCGCAAGCTGATCTGGCTGGTCCTGGTGCTTCCGGCGGTGGTCGTCGGGGTGCTGATCTATCTTGTGAATTACGCGTGAGGCGGCGATGAAATATGTGAAATGGACATTCCTGGCGGTGATCCTCATCGTGGTGGGGGGCTTCCTGCACTACACCTTGCCGCAGCATGACATCGTGCGCGTGGTGAACACCTATCAGGAACGCCAGGATCTGAACGACTGGACGCGGATCTTCTGGTCCTCGCCGGACGATCAGTCGGGCACGCTGACCAACCGCGACGTGCAGTTCATCTCGGCGATCCAGACCAACGGCAAGCCGATGGTGTATCGCAATGAAGATACCGGATGGAACTGGCCGCCTTATTTCAAGTTCGACACCGCCAGCCTGCAAACCGAGGCGGACGACCTGAAATCCAACGCCGAAAACCCGAAATGGGCGGTCATCACCCACTACGGCTGGCGCAACGAGCTGTTCTCGATCTTCCCGAACGCGGTGGGGATCAAGCCGGTGGCGGGGCCGGATGTGCGGATCATTCCCTGGGTCAACATCTTCATCCTGACGGTGTTCCTGATCGTCCTGCTGACGATCCGCGCGATGTGGCGCCAGTTCAAGGAACGCTCGATCGACCCGGTGCTGGAGGATGTGGGAGAGGCCTGGGACGAGGTCGAAGACCGCGCCGATGCCGCAGGCGACGAGGTGCGCGGGCTCTGGGGCCGGTTCAAAGGATGGCTCGGCACCTGGCAGGGCAAACCGCGGAAATGACCAAAGGCGCGCCCCGGGGCGCGCCTTTTGGTTTGGGGGGTATGCGGGACGAAGCTGCCATTGACGACACGCTCTGCAATGTCTGCAATCACTTCAAGATGGAGTATCTGATAGTCTCCAGTCAGTCGCTGCAGCACAGGAAGTTGTCACTTCCCAGGCCGCGCCGTTGCGGCTCTTTGTTTCGCTCCAAAGAACCATTCCTGGGCGGAGCCCGCTCCGACTACAGATTGCGTCTGTAGCCAAGACGGCGATCAAAAAGTTGCCGTGCTCGGAGAGCGTTGGAGCCTCAATGATAAGGGTGAAATCCTGTATTGCATCGGCCCTGAGCACTTCACCAGAAAAATGTTCACCGAGAAGTTTTCCGAAAAAATCATTGGACTGCACTCCATTCTCGACGATGGGAAAAGCCAACTGAAAACCAGATAGTGCTTCCTCGACATTCACCGAGCCATCCTCGAGCAGGGGCACCTGAACAATGTCCGCATACGACGGTTGCGCAGAAAGAAGACAAGCAAAAAGACAAATGGAAATGCGCACGTTTTTAACACTCCGATCAACCGACGGGTTTGGCTACCGATATGTGCCTTTGTCTTACACAACAAGTCGTTGCTGTATCCCCCACTTCATTGCCACCATTCATCCAAAGTACAGCATCGGTCGCTTTGGGCTCGAACCTGCCTTCCCTCACTCTCCATAAGGCACCCAGATCGTCTTGATCTGCGTCGCACGGGTCAGGAAGCTGCGGCCTTGGGCATGGGTCCAGTCGCGGTTCTCCATCACCCAGGTGGGCTTCAGGTTGGCCGCACTTTCGGCCTCGACCATCGCCGCGCCTTGGGCGCTGCCGCAATACCACAGGGCCGCCACGTCATCGTGCTGGGCCAGCGTGCGGGCCAGATCGTCGCGCGGGCCGGTGACGATATTGACCACGCCGCCGGGCAGGTCCGAGGTGTCGAACACCTGATAGAGGTCGGTCACCGCCAGCGGCATCGAGGGCGCGGGGATCGCCACCACCCGGTTGCCCATCGCGATGGCGGGCAGCACGAGGCTGGCAAAGCCCAGAAGCGGCGCCGCATCGGGGCAGGCCACGCCCATCACGCCGAAGGGCTCGTGCATCGCCAGCGTCACATTGCGCGTCTTGGTCGATTTCACCGCGCCGTCGAACTTGTCGGCCCAGGCGGCATAATAGAAGGCGCGCTGGATCGTCGCCTCGACCTCGCGCGGGTCGTGGTCCGTGCTTTTCAGCCGTGCCTCGAATTCACCGGCGCGGGCGGCCAGATTTTCGGCGATGTAATACAGCACCTGCGCCCGGTTGTGGCCGGTGGCCTTGGACCAGCCGCTGGCCTTGTGCGCGGCCTCGACCGCGTTGCGGATGTCCTTGCGTGAACCCAGAGGCGCCAGCCCGATTTCGGTGCCCTTATGGGTGATCGCGTAGGAATAGCCACTGTCGGGGCGCTTCTGCGCGCCGCCGATATAGAGCTTTGCCGTGCGGTCGATCCCCGGCTCGGCGGGCGTGTCGGGGCGCGGGCTGGCTGTGAAATCCGTGCTGCCCTCGGGGCGTGCCTTCGGCTCGGGCGTGCGCAGATAGGCGGCCATCCCCTCGCGCCCGCCTTCGCGGCCAAAGCCGCTTTCGCGCATCCCGCCAAAGCCCGCGGCGGCGTCGAAGACATTGGTCTGGTTCACCCAGACCACACCCGCCTTGACCTTGGCCGCGATATCCAGCGCCAGCGTCAGGTTTTCCGACCAGATCGAGGCCGACAGCCCGTAGCGGGTGTTGTTGGCCAGTTCCACCGCCTCGTCGGGCGTGCGGAAGGTGCTGAGCGTGGCAACGGGACCGAAGATTTCCTCGACCATCGCCGGATTGGCGGGCTGGGCGCCGGTCAGGATGCCGGGGGCAAAGAAGCTGCCCTTGGCGGGCAGTTGGCATTCGGTCTGGATCAGGCGCGCGCCCGCGGCTTCGCCCCGGCTGACCAGATCGCGGACCCGGGCCAGTTGCACCGGATGCACAAGCGCCCCCATGTCGGTGCATTTGTCCAGCGGATTGCCGACGCGCAGCTTGGCCAGCCGGGCGGTCAGGCGGGCGGTGAAGGTTTCGGCCACGGCCTCGGCCACCAGCAGGCGCGAGCCCGCGCAGCAGACCTGCCCCTGATTGAACCAGATCGCATCGACGACGCCCTCGACCGCCGCATCCAGATCGGCATCTGCAAAAACGATGAAGGGCGATTTGCCGCCCAGCTCCAGCGTCAGCGCCTTGCCGCTGCCTGCAGTGGCGGTGCGGATCGCCCGGCCGACTTCGGTGGACCCGGTGAAGGCGATCTTGTCGACGGGGGCCGCGACCAGCGCCGCGCCGGTCGCACCATCGCCGGTGACGATGTTCACAACACCCTTGGGCAGGCCCACCTCGGCGCAGATCTCGGCAAAGGCCAAGGCGGTCAGCGGCGTGTATTCGGCGGGTTTCAGCACCACGGTATTGCCCGCGGCCAGGGCGGGCGCGACCTTCCACGCCAGCATCAGCAGCGGGAAATTCCACGGGATGATCTGCCCGCAAACGCCATAGGGCGCCTGACCGGGAAATTCATCGGCCAGCAGCTCGGCCCAGCCCGCGTGATGGTAGAAATGCCGGATCGCCAGCGGCAGATCGACATCGCGGCTTTCGCGGATCGGCTTGCCGTTATCGAGCGTCTCGAGCACCGACAGGAACCGTTCGCGTTTCTGCAGGTGGCGCGCGATGGCATAAAGCCACTTGGCGCGCGCATGGCCGGGCATGGCGGCCCATTTCGGCTGCGCCCGGCGCGCGGCGGTGACGGCGGCGGCGATATCCTCGGCGGTGCCCTGCGTCACCTCGGCCAAGGTCTCGGCGGTGGCGGGGTTGTCGGTGGCAAAGGTATCACCGGGCTTGGTGAAGGCGCCGTTGATGAAATGGCCGAAACGCCCGCGCGCGGCCAGCCAGGCGCGCACCTCGTCGGTTGCCTCGGGGGCCGGGCCATAGTCCATGGTTTCCAGAATCTCGGTCACAGTCGGCATCTTTCCCTCAGGCCAGTGCATGGCGGCTGGAGGACGCATAGCGCCCGGTCACATGGTGTTCGAGCTGCCGCTCGATATCGCCCAGCATCGACGAGGCGCCAAGCCGGAACAGATCGGGGCGCAGCCAGTCGCGGCCCATCTCCTCGTTCATCAGGATCTGCCAGTTCAGCGCGTCCTTCGCCGTTTTCATCCCGCCCGCAGGCTTGAAGCCGATCCGCACACCCGTGCGCGCGCCATAATCGCGCAGCGCCCGCACCATGGTCAGGCTGACCGGCAGGGTGGCGTTCACCGCCTCTTTCCCGGTCGAAGTTTTGATGAAATCCGCGCCCGCCTGCATTGCCACCATAGAGGCCATATAAACATTGCGCAGCGTCTTCAGATCGCCGGTGGCCAGGATCGCCTTCATATGGGCGGCCCCACAGGCCGCGCGCATCGCCGCAATCTCGTCATACAGCGCGGTCCAGTTGCCCTGCAGCACATGGGCGCGGGTGATCACGATGTCGATTTCGTCGGCGCCCTGATCGACCGCATAGCGGATCTCGGCCAGGCGCAGATCCAGCGGCATCAGCCCGGCGGGAAAGCCCGTCGCGACCGAGGCCACTGGAATCCCCGACCCGTCAAGGGCGCGCACCGCCGCGCCGACCATCGTCGGATAGACGCACACCGCCCCCGTGGTCAGATGATCCAGCCCCAGCCCCGCCATGATGTGATCGGCCAGCGGGCGGCGCGCCTTGGCGCACAGCCGGGCCACGCGGTCTTCGGTGTCATCGCCTGCCAGCGTGGTCAGATCCATGCAGCGGATCGCGTTGACCAGCCAGGCGGCCTGATGGTTCTTCTTCAGGCTACGACGGGCGGTCAGGCTGGCAGCCCGGACCTCGGCGGCAGGCGTATTGACGGCGATCTGCGTGAACCACGCGGGCTCGAGCGGCATGCCGGGGTTGCGGGTTGCGGTCGAGGGGAAAGACATGGCGTGTCCTGAACTGAGCGGGCCTGACGGCAGGCTACCCAAAGCCCGGGCGCGCCGCAACGGGGCAGGGCTGGAGGGAGGCAAAGCAAAAAGCCCCGCGCAGGACACGGGGCTTTGCGGCAGATGTCGGTGCCGGTCAGGCGTTGGCGGCGCGGATCTGTTCGGCGGCCTCTTTGTTGTAGGCCACGCCCTTGTCTTCGAACAGCTGATCCAGTTCGCCCGACAGGGTCATTTCGGTCACGATATCGCAGCCGCCGACGAATTCTCCCTTGACGTAAAGCTGCGGGATCGTCGGCCAGTCCGAGAAATCCTTGATGCCCTGACGGATCTCGGCATCGGCCAGAACGTTCACGTCCTTGTAGGTCACGCCCATGAAGTTCAGCACGCCCGCCACGCGCGAGGAAAACCCGCATTGCGGCATTTCCTTGGTGCCCTTCATGTAAAGCACCACGTCATTGCTGGCGATATCCTGTTTGATCTGTTCGATCGCGCTCATCTGTCTGTCCTTTCGGTCGCCCGGGGAGGGCCTGAAATCAGTCGGGGGCCTTGGTCGTCAGCGCCAGGGCGTGCAGCGGCGCATTGGCGCCGTCCATCGCACCCTTCAACGCGGCAAACACCGCGCGCTGTTGTTGCACCCGGTTCATGCCCTTGAAAGAGGCGTCGATCACTTCGGCGGCCCAGTGATTCCCGTCGCCTGCCAGATCGGTGATGGTGATCTTGGCATCGGGAAACCCCGCGCGGATCAGGTTTTCGATGTCTTGGGCTTCCATCGGCATTCGGGTCTCCTCGCTCGTTGCGACAAATCTAGGGCCTGGGCCGAGGCGCTGCAAGGGCGGCTGCGCCGGAGCCTCCGGCGGGAGTATTTGGGCCAAGAAGAAATACGTCCTTCTTCTTGGTGAAAATACTCTCGGGGGGTGCGGGGGGCAGACAGCCCCCCGTCTGCGGTCTCAGCCTTCGACCGCGGCGGCAAAGGCCGTGCGATAGATTGCGCTCAGATCGGCCAGAGGGGCCGTGGCGGCGCCAAAGGTTACCGCATCGCCGCCAAACCGGCCGACGCGGGTCACAGTCACGTCGGCGGCCCCGGCTGCGGCCTCCAGCGCGGCGGCGCCAGCGGCGTCGCAGATCACCAGATAGCGCGCCTGATCCTCGCCAAAGAGCGTGGCGATATCGCTCGCGTCGAGCGTCACGCCCAGACCGGCGGCTTCGGCCATTTCAAAGGCCGCCAGCGCCAGCCCGCCATCCGACAGGTCGGTCGCGCCCTTGACCAGCTTGTGCTGCGCACGCAGGAATTCGCCATTCTTGCGTTCAGCTGCCAGATCGACGGCGGGGGCATCGCCCGCCTCGATCCCGAAGGCCTCGTAGGCCAGTGCCGATTGGCCCAGATGGCCGAAGGTTTCGCCGATTACCAGCGCGATGTCGCCCGCCTCGGGCAGGCCCGCGATCATCTCGTCCAGCGATTTCAGCAGGCCCACGGCGCCGATGGTGGGCGTGGGCAGAATGCCGGTGCCGTCGGTTTCGTTGTAAAGCGAGACGTTGCCCGACACGATCGGGAAGTCGAGCGCGCGGCAGGCCGCATCGATGCCTTTGATCGCGCCGACAAGCTGACCCATGATCTCGGGCTTCTCGGGGTTGCCGAAGTTCAGGTTGTCGGTGGTGGCCAGCGGCAGCGCGCCGACGGCGGTCAGGTTGCGGTAGGCCTCGGCCACCGCCTGCTTGCCGCCCTCGAACGGGTTGGCCTTGACGTAGCGCGGCGTCACGTCGCTGGTGAAGGCCACGGCCTTGTCGGTGCCATGGATGCGCACCACGCCCGCGCCCTGACCGGGGCGGCGCACGGTGTCGCCCATGACCTGCGTGTCGTACTGCTGGAACACCCAGTCCTTCGCGGCGTAGTTCGGCGATCCGATCAGGGCCTTCAGCGCCTCGATCGGGCCGATCTCGGGCAGGCCGGCCAGCGGCGCGGCGGCGGGCGTTTCAACCCAGGGGCGGTCATATTCCGGCGCGCTGGAGCTGAGCTTCGACAGCGGCAGATCGGCTTTCACCTCGTTGCCATGCACGATCAGGAAGCGGTCTTCGGCGATGGTTTCGCCGACGATGGCGAAATCCAGATCCCATTTTTCAAAGATCGCGCGGGCTTCGGCCTCTTTTTCCGGCTTCAGCACCATCAGCATCCGCTCCTGGCTTTCGCTTAGCATCATCTCGTAGGCGGTCATGTTGGTTTCGCGCTGCGGCACATGATCGAGCTGCAGCTTGATGCCCAGACCGCCCTTGTCGCCCATTTCCACGGCCGAGCAGGTCAGACCCGCCGCGCCCATGTCCTGGATCGAGATCACCGCGTCGGTCTGCATCAGTTCCATGCAGGCCTCCATCAGGCATTTCTCGGTGAAGGGGTCGCCAACCTGCACGGTGGGGCGTTTTTCCTCGATCGTGTCGTCGAATTCGGCCGAGGCCATGGTCGCGCCGCCGACGCCGTCACGGCCGGTCTTGGCGCCCAGGTAAACCACCGGCATGCCGACGCCCGAGGCCGCGCAATAGAAGATGTTGTCGGTTTCGGCGAGGCCCGCCGCGAAGGCGTTCACAAGGCAGTTGCCGTTATAGGACGCATGGAAGCGCACTTCACCGCCCACGTTGGGCACGCCGAAGCAGTTGCCATAGCTGCCCACGCCCTCGACCACGCCCTTCACGATATGGCTGGTTTTAGGGTGGCTGGGCAGGCCGAAGGACAGGCTGTCCATCGCCGCGATCGGGCGGGCGCCCATGGTGAACACGTCGCGCAGGATGCCGCCGACGCCGGTCGCGGCCCCCTGATGCGGTTCGATGTAGGAGGGGTGGTTGTGGCTTTCCATCTTGAAGATCACGGCCTGACCGTCGCCGATGTCGACCACGCCCGCGTTTTCGCCCGGACCGCAGATCACCTGCGGGCCGGTGGTGTGCAGGGTGCGCAGCCATTTCTTCGAGGATTTGTAAGAGCAATGCTCGTTCCACATCGCCGAGAAGATGCCAAGCTCGGTGAAGGTGGGTTCGCGGCCGATGATTTCCAGGATGCGCGCGTATTCGTCGGGTTTGAGGCCGTGGGCGGCAATCAGGTCGGGGGTGATCTGCGGCTCGTTCATCATGGTCCTCCGAAGGCGCGTGTGTTGCGCGATCTTTAGGGCATGTGGGCCTGCGGGAAAAGGGGCGTTGGCCGGGAAAGATGCGCCGTTTTGACCCGATGCACGCGCAAAACAGGGGGCGCGGCGGGTTGGGGCCGTCAGGGCCGTGGGCAAGGTGCATAGGCGGGGCGTGCGGCGCGCCCCCGGGATGGATGGGCGCGGGATAAAAAAATGGCCGAGACAATGCTCGGCCTTAGTCCAACAGGGAGGTAGAAGATGATGAGAGATTCCTCATCTCATCGCCTTCGAAGCTCGATTTATGGGCAGTTTGTGAACCGTTCAAGGAGAATCATGCCGCAGATGCAGCATGGCCGTTATGCGCTGTGGTAATGCCTCACCTCAATCAGAGGTTGCGTCGCCCGTCTGTTGCCGACGATAGGCAAGGATCTCGTCCTGCACGAAGTCGCGGAAGGCGGTGACCCGGCGCGATTGGCGCAGCTCTTCGGGGTAGGCCAGGAACACCGGCACCTCGACCGATTCCACCTCGGGCAGAACGCGTTCGATGCCGGGGAAATCCACGGTCAGGTAATCGGGCAGGATACCGACGCCCAGATGGTTCAGGACGCCCTGCAACACACCGAAGTAGTTGTTGACGGTCAGCGTCGAGGCCACGTCATAGGCCATCACCTGCTGCACCAGCTGCGCCCCGGCCGTCACCTGCGGGGTCGACGGGTTCTGGCAAATCAGCCGGTGGGTGTGCAGATCCTCGAGCTTTGCGGGCCGCCCTGCGGTGGCAAGATATTCGGGCGTCGCATAAAGCCGCATGCGGATGTTCAGCAGCCGCTTGCGGATCAGGTCGGCCTGCGCAGGTTCCTTCATGCGGATCGCCACATCGGCCTCGCGCATCGGCAGGTCCAGCACGCGTTCTTCCAGAAGCAGGTCGATCTTCAGATCGGGATAGCGTTCGTAAAGCTTGGTCAGCCGCGGTGCCAGCCAGAGCGTGCCGAAGCCAACGGTCGTGGTCACCTTCAGTTCGCCGAACACTTCTTCTTCGCTGTCGCGGATGCGGGCCGCGGCGCTGTCGAGCTTTTTGGCCATGGTCGAGGTGGCATCGAACAGCAACTCGCCCTGCTCGGTCAGAATCAGGCCGCGGGCATGGCGGTGGAACAGGGTGGTGCCCAACGCCTCTTCCAGCGCGCGAATCTGGCGGCTCACCGCAGATTGCGACAGATGCAGCGCATCGCCGGCATGGGTCAGCGACCCCGCATCCGCGACGGCGTGAAAGATTCGTAGCTTGTCCCAGTCCATATCGGTCACTTTCGGTAAACTCGGCACGATTACGCGCTAAATTCTTATATTCATCTGTTAAACTTAACAAACCGGTTTCGCCGAAAAATTCCCTTTGTAGGTCAGCTTTTTTGACCTAACATTGCGTCATGCCCAGAAAGCAAGGGGAGGTGCTCAATGGGAAGGCAGGAAATATCTTTGGCTGATCGCTTCGATCTGGCCAAGTCGCCGGTTTTGTTGAATGGCACGCAGGCACTGGTGCGTCTGGTGCTGGCGCAGGCGGCGCGGGACCGTGCCGCGGGTTGGCATACGGCGGGTTATGTCACCGGCTATCGCGGCAGCCCGCTGGGCGCGGTCGATCTGCAGATGAGCAAGGCGCAGAAGGTGCTGGAAGCCGCCGATGTGCGGTTTCAGCCCGGGCTGAACGAGGATCTGGCGGCCACCGCGATCTGGGGCACGCAACAGGCCGAGTTGCGCGGCGAGGGGCGCTTCGACGGTGTTTTCGCGCTGTGGTATGGCAAGGGGCCGGGGGTTGACCGTTCGGGCGACGTGATGCGCCATGCGAATATGGCCGGCACCTCGGCCAAAGGCGGCGTGCTGATGGCGATGGGCGACGACCACACCGGCGAAAGCTCGACCGTGCTGCATCAGTCCGACTGGGCGATGGTCGATGCCTATATGCCGGTGCTGTCGCCTGCGGGCGTGCAGGAAATCCTGGATTTCGGCCATTACGGCTATGCGCTCAGCCGGTTTTCCGGGGTCTGGGTCGGGCTCAAGACGATGAAGGACACGGTCGAGGCGACGGCGGTTGTCGATGGCGACCCGTACCGCATGCAGTTCGTTACGCCGGACATCAAACTGCCGCCGGGTGGGCTGAACATCCGGCTGGGCGATACCCCGGTCGCGCAGGAAGCGCGGATGATCGACCACAAGCGGTTCGCGGCCGAGGCCTTCGCCCGCGCCAACCGGATCGACAAGCGGATGCATGGCAAGCCCGGCGCCAAGATCGGCTTTGTCGCGGCGGGCAAGAACTGGCTCGATCTGGTGCATGCGCTGCAACTGCTGGGGATCGGTGAGGCCGAGGCTGAACGGCTGGGCCTGACCACCTGGAAAGTCGCACAGACCTTCCCGATGGACATGAAATCCTTTGCCGAATGGGCCGAGGGGCTGGAGGTGATCGTCGTCGTCGAGGAGAAGCGCAAGCTGATCGAAGTGCAGGTGAAAGAGGCGATCTTCGACAACCGGCGCGGGCGGCGGGTGCTGGGCTGGCACCATGATCGCACCGGGGCCGAGTTGTTCCCGACGCGCTATGCGCTGGACCCGGTGATGATCGCCGAAAGGATCGGCCAGATCCTGATCGAGGAAGGCCGCGGCACCGAAGCGGTGAAGGCGGGGCTTGCCCGCATCGCGGACGCGCGCCGCGCTGACAACGCCCCCGAGATCGCCACGCGCACGCCGTGGTTCTGTTCGGGCTGTCCGCACAATTCCTCGACCAAACTGCCCGAGGGCAGCCGCGCCTATGCGGGGATCGGTTGTCACTACATGGTGCAATGGATGGACCGCGAGACCAGCGGTTTCACCCATATGGGCGGGGAGGGCGCAAACTGGGTCGGCGAGGCGCCGTTTTCCACCCGCGCGCATGTGTTCCAGAACCTGGGCGACGGCACCTATAACCATTCGGGCGTGCAGGCCATTCGCGCGGCGTTGGCCGCGGGGGTGAACATCACCTACAAGATCCTGTTCAACGATGCGGTGGCGATGACCGGCGGGCAGCCGAATGAGGGCGGGCTGAGTGCGCCGCAGATCGTGCGCGAGATCGCCGCGATGGGGGTGAAGCCGATCGTCGTGGTCTATGACGAAAAGGAACAGATCGACCTGAGCGCCTTCCCGCCCGAGGTCGAGAAAGTCGAACGCGCCGGGCTGATGGCGGTGCAAAAGCGGATGGCGCAGGAAAAGGGCACCTCGGCCATCGTCTATGTGCAGACCTGCGCCGCCGAGAAACGCCGCCGCCGCAAGCGCGGCACGTTCCCCGACCCGGACAAGCGCGTCTTCATCAACACCGATGTCTGCGAAGGCTGCGGCGATTGCGGGGTGCAGTCGAACTGCGTTTCGCTGGTGCCGGTGGAAACCGAATTTGGCACCAAGCGCGCCGTGGATCAATCCAGCTGCAACAAGGATTTTTCCTGCCTGAACGGGTTCTGCCCCAGCTTCGTGACGGTGGCGGGCGCGAAATTGCGCAAGGCCCCGGCGCGCGCGCTGGACCTGCCCGATCTGCCCGAGCCTGCGCTGCCAACCATTCAGGGCACACATAACATCGTCATCACCGGGGTCGGCGGCACCGGCGTCGTGACCGTGGGCGCGGTTCTGGCAATGGCTGCGCATCTGGATGGCAAGGGTGCGGGAATGATGGAGATGGCCGGCCTCGCCCAGAAGGGCGGCGCGGTGCATATCCATCTGCGGCTGGCCAATGACCCCGCCGATATTTCCGCAATCCGCGTCGCCGTGGGCGAGGCCGATTGCGTGATCGGCGGCGATCTGGTGGTCAGCGCCGGGTCGAAGACGCTGGGTCTGATGACCACGGGGCGCACCGGCGCGGTGGTGAATGCGCATGAAATCGTGACCGGCGAATTCACCCGCAACCGCGATTTCCACCTGCCGGGCGAACAGTTGCGGCTGGCCTTGCAGGCGCGGCTACGCGACCGGGTGGCATTTTTCGATGCGACGGATCTGACGCGGCATCTGCTGGGCGATTCGATCTATTCCAACATGGCGGTGCTGGGGGCTGCCTGGCAGCAGGGTCTGGTTCCGCTGAGCCATGCCGCGATTGCCCGGGCGATCACGCTCAATGGCACCGCGGCCGAGGCCAACCAGCGCGCGTTCGAGCTGGGCCGTTGGGCGGTGGCCTTCCCGGACGAGGCGCAGGCCGCCTTGGCTCCCGAGGCACCGCCCGCCCCGGCAGATCCGATTGAAACCCGCGCCGCGCACCTGGTGGCCTATCAGAATGCCGCGCTGGCAGATCGCTTCCGCGCGCTGGTCGCACGGGCGCCCGAAGCGCTGCGCGAGGCGGTGGCGAAGGGCTATCACAAGCTGCTGGCCTACAAGGATGAATACGAGGTCGCCCGGCTGCATCTGGACACCGCTGCCAAGGCACAGGCGGAATTCGAGGGCGATCTGCGCCTGACCTTCCATCTGGCGCCGCCCTTCCTGTCAGGCCCCGAACATAACGGGCGCCCGGCGAAGCGGGCCTTCGGGCCGTGGGTCTTGCGGGCCTTCGCGGTTCTGGCGCGGATGAAGGGGCTGCGCGGCACGGCGTTCGATCCGTTCGGGCGCACGAAGGAGCGCCGGACCGAGCGCGCGCTGATCGCCCAGTTCGAGGCCGACATGGCCGAGATCCTGCCCCGCGTCACGCCCGAAACCGAAGCCATCGCCCGCGAACTGGCCGAACTGCCCTTGCAGATCCGCGGCTTCGGCCCGGTGAAAGAGGCGTCGGTCGCGGCGGCAGCGGCGCGGCGGGCCGAGTTGCTGGCGGCGTTTCGGGCGGGTGGTGCGCCAATGCCCCTTGCGGCAGAGTGAACGCGCCTGCCCGCATTTGAGGCGTTTATTTCTGTGGCGATGGGGCATAGAAGGGGCGAAACCCGCCCACGAGGCGGGCGTCATCCCTTGGTGTAAGAGGCAGGCATGGCAGTAGGGATTTTCGACAGCGGTCTGGGGGGATTGACGGTCTATGACGCCGTGTCCAAACGGCTGCCCGATCAGGCCTTCGTCTATTTCGGCGACAATGCGCATGCGCCCTATGGCGTGCGCGATGCCGATGACATCTTCAATCTGACCTGCGCCGCGGTGGAACGGCTGTGGGACGAAGGCTGCGATCTGGTCATTCTGGCCTGCAACACCGCCAGCGCCGCGGCGCTGAAGCGGATGCAGGAAACCTGGCTGCCGAAGGACAAGCGCGTGCTGGGCGTCTTCGTGCCGCTGATCGAGGCGCTGACCGAACGGCAATGGGGCGACAACAGCCCCCCGCGCGAAGTGACGGTGAAACATGTCGCGCTGTTCGCCACCCCCGCCACCGTGGCCAGCCGCGCGTTTCAGCGCGAACTGGCCTATCGCGCGATTGGCGTGGATGTCGAGGCACAGCCCTGCGGCGGTGTTGTCGATGCGATCGAGACGGGCGACGAAATCCTGGCCGAAGCGCTGGTGAAAAGCCATGTCGAGGCGCTGAAGCGCCGGATGCCGCACCCGCAGGCGGCGATTCTGGGCTGCACCCACTATCCGCTGATGCAAAGCACCTTCCAGCAGGCACTGGGCCCGGATGTCACCGTCTATTCGCAGGCCAATCTGGTGGCTGAAAGCCTGGCCGATTATCTGATCCGCCACCCCGAGTTCAAAGGCCCGGGCACCGTGTCGAAGTTTCTGACCACCGGCAACCCGGCCTCGGTCTCGACCCATGCCACGCAATTCCTGCGACGCAAGATCGCGTTCGAAGCTGCCTGAATTTTCAAGTTTTCCATGGAGATGACCATGACCCAGAGAATCGCGATCCTTGGTGCGTCGGGCTATACCGGGGCCGAGCTGGCCCGCCTGATCGCCACGCATCCCAGCATGAAGATCACCGCCCTGTCGGGCGACCGCAAGGCCGGCATGGCGATGGGCGACGTGTTCCCGCACCTGCGCCACATGGGCCTGCCCGATCTGGTCAAGATCGAGGAGATCGACTTTTCGCAGATCGATCTGGCCTTCTGCGCACTGCCGCATGCCACCAGCCAGGCGGTGATTGCAGAGCTGCCGCGCGACCTGAAGGTGGTGGACCTGTCCGCCGACTTCCGGCTGCGCGATCCGGCGGAGTACGAGAAATGGTATGGCAAACCGCATTCGGCGGTCGAGCTGCAGAAAGAGGCGGTCTATGGGCTGACCGAATTCTACCGCGACGAGATTCGCGCCGCCCGGCTGTGCGCGGGCACGGGCTGCAACGCGGCCGCCGGGCAATATGCGATCCGGCCGCTGATCGAGGCCGGCGTGATCGACCTTGACGAGATTGTGATCGATCTCAAGGCGGGCGTGTCCGGCGCGGGCCGCAGCCTGAAGGAAAACCTGCTGCACGCCGAACTGTCGGGCGGGACGATGCCCTATTCGGCGGGGGGCAAGCACCGGCACCTGGGCGAATTCGATCAGGAATTCAGCAAGTTGGCGGGCCGTGACGTGCGGGTGCAGTTCACCCCGCATCTGATGCCCTTCAACCGCGGCATTCTGGCGACGGTCTATGTGCGCGGCGAACCGGCGGCGATTCACGCGGCACTGGCCGCGCGCTATGCCGATGAGGTGTTCCTCGAGGTGCTACCTTTCGGCGCACTCCCCTCGACACGTTCGATTGCAGGCTCCAATTACGTTCATGTGGGCGTCACTGGCGACCGGCTGCCGGGCCGGGCGATCGTGGTCGTGGCGCTGGATAACCTGTGCAAGGGCTCCTCGGGGCAGGCGATGCAAAACGCCAACCTGATGCTGGGGCTGGAAGAAACTGCGGGGCTGATGCTGGCGCCTGTGTTCCCTTGATTTAAGTCAGGGACCGGCTGGCAGAGCGGGCCGATAAGGCCCCTCAAGCCTTTCGACGAGGAGGGAGTGGGAATGAAGAGCCTCAAGAAAAAACGCCGCATTCAGGTGCTGCTCGTGACGGCCCTGGCCTTGGTCATCTCGACCGGGATGATCGGCTATGCGATGCGCGACGGGATCAACTTCTTCCGCGCGCCTTCGCAGATGGCCGAGAACCCGCCCAAACCGGGCGAGGTGTTCCGTCTGGGCGGGCTGGTCGAGGAAGGTTCGATCCAGCGCGGCGCGGGCGAAACGATCACCTTCAATGTGACCGATGGTGGCGCCGTGGTTCCGGTGCGCTTCACCGGCGTGCTGCCCGATCTGTTCGGCGAAAACCAGGGCATGATCGGCACCGGCACCATGGAAGGCACCGTCTTCGTGGCCAATGAAATTCTGGCCAAGCATGACGAAAGCTACATGCCCAAAGAGGTGGTGGATGCGCTGAAGGAACAGGGCGTCTACAAAGAGCCCACCTCCTGAGCGCACGGGGCGTAACGGCACCGTTAACCACCGATCAGAGACATTTCCCCGGGGAGCCTGGGGAAATGGACCATGAAATCAGTCACCGAGATTGCACGCGAGATCGTCGCCCGTGAGGGCGGCTATGTGAACGACCCCGACGATCCGGGCGGGGCCACCAAATACGGCGTGACCATTGGCACGCTGCGGCGGCTGGGGATGGATCTGTCGGGCGATGGCCATGTGACCGATCGCGACGTGCGGATGCTGACGCGCGAGAAGGCCGCGGAAATCTACGTCAGACATTATTTCGAGGGGCCGCGGCTGAACGCGCTGCCCGAGGCGCTGCAGGCCAGCGTGTTCGACATGTATGTGAACGCGGGCGCCAATGCGATCACCATCTTGCAAAAGCTGCTGGGCCAGATGGGGCAGGTGGTCGATGTCGACGGCGTTCTTGGGCCGCAGACGCTGGCTGCCGCGCATGCGGCCGCCGAGGCCGCACCGGGGCTGATCGCGGATGCCTACGGCATTGCGCGGCGCAATTACTACTACGCGCTGGCCGACGCCCGCCCCGCCAGCCGCAAATACGCCCGCACCCGCAAGGGCGGCAAGGGTGGCTGGATTCTGCGGGCCGAGGAATTCATCTCGCCCCGGTTTCACCTGACCGAGGCCGACCACAAGGCGCGGGTGGCAAAATGGGGATGATCGAAAAGGTCTTTGGCGGATCGGCCGCGACCACGGCCCTGGGCAATGCCGCAAGTTCGGTGGCCGAGGTCTTCGTGCCCAATGCGACCAAGAAAATGGAAGCCGCGCATGATGCCTACAAGGCTGCGCTGGATGAACACGGGGCCGAGTTTCAGCACGAACGCCCCGGCTGGTTCGACCGGTTCGTGAATGGGCTGAACCGGATGCCGCGACCGATGCTGGCGCTCGGCACGCTGGGGTTGTTCATCTATGCGATGATCGACCCGGTCAGTTTTGCGCAGCGCATGGTCGGGCTGAACTATGTTCCCGAACCGCTGTGGTGGCTGCTCGGCGCGATTGTCAGCTTCTATTTCGGGGCGCGCGAGGCCTATTATTTTCGCACCAAACCCGTTGTGGCGGCGGCGACCGCGGCGCTGACGACCGGGGCGGCGCCCGCCGCCGATGACAACCCGGCCCTGGCCGAATGGCGCGCGCGCGGCGCAGGCACCTGATCAGAAGCTGCGGGTGGGCCGGTCGAACACCTTCCGGCCCATCAGCGAGGCCACCAGATCCACCATCAGCTTCGCCGTGCGCCCGCGTTCATCCAGAAACGGGTTCAGCTCGACCAGATCGAGCGAGGTGACGAGTTGCGATTCATGCAGCAACTCCATCACCAGATGCGCCTCGCGGAAGGTGGCGCCGCCGGGCACTGTGGTGCCCACCGCCGGTGCGATGGCGGGATCGAGGAAATCGACATCCAGCGAGACATGCAAAAGCCCGCCCGCCGCGCGCACCCGGTCCAGGAATTCACGCAGCGGCGCGCTGATGCCGCGTTCGTCCAGCACGCGCATGTCGGCGATCTCGACGGCCTCGGGGATCAGGGCCTGGGCCTCGGCCTCGTCGACCGAACGGATGCCCAGCATGCAGATGTTTTCGGGCGGCACCGGCGCAGGGAAGGGCGGAAACGCGCCAAACCCTGGGCGTCCGGCGATATAGGCCACCGGCGTGCCATGCAGATTGCCGCTTTGCGTGCTGTCGGGCGTGTGAAAATCGGTATGCGCATCAAGCCACAGCACGAACAGCGGGCGGCCAAGCGCCGCCGCATGCGCCGCCATCCCCGCGACCGAGCCCAGCGACAGCGAATGATCGCCGCCCATGAAGATCGGAAACCCCTCTGCCGCAGCGGCGCGGCCCGCCTTGGTTAGCGCCTCGGTCCAGCCGACGGTTTCGGCCAGATGATGCACCGCAGGATTTGCATGGGCCATCGGCGGATGCGCCACCGGCGCCACATCGCCCCGGTCGATCACGCTATGCCCCAGCCCGGTGATCGCCTCGGAAATTCCTGCCACGCGAAAGGCGGCAGGGCCCATCAGGCAGCCCGCGCGTTTCTGGCCACTGTCCACCGGCGCGCCGATCAGGATGCAGGTCTGGGTCATCGGGCCCTCCTTTCGCCCGATGATGGCGCAGCTTGCGGAAAAGAGAAAGGGGGCTGTCTGCCCCCTCTTCGGCTGCGCCGAATTCACCCCCGAGGATATTTGCGCCAGAAAGAAAGCGCGCGGCCTTCTTTCTGGCGCAAATATCCCGGGGGAGGCCGCAGGCCGGGGGCAGCGCCCCTTAGCCGCGCGTGCCTGCGAAGCGCTGTTGCCAGTCTTCGCGTTCTTCATCGGCGATCTTGCGGAACAGAACCTCGGGCGTGGTGAAGGTATGGCCCACGGGCAGCAGTTGGAGCGCGGTTTTCGCATCGCCCGGCCAGCTGCGGTCTTCGGTCTGCATCCCTGCCAGCATCGCCTGCGCCGCATCCGGGATGAAGGGGGCCGACAGCACCGCATAGAGCCGCACAAGATTGAGCGCGAGGCGGGTCTGGGCTGCGGCCTGATCGGGATCGGTCTTGAACACGGTCCAGGGGGCGGCGGCCTGCAGATATTCGTTGCCCGCAACCCAGATCGCGCGCAATTCGGCGGCGGCCTTGCGCACTTCCTTCTCTTCCATGAAGGTTTCGTAGGCGCGGATGCGGGTGTTCAACTCGTCGATCAGGGCTTCTTCACGCGCGCCCCATTCCCCGCCTGCGGGCAGGGCCTCGCCGAATTTCGAACGGCAGAACTTGGTGATCCGGCTGACGAAATTGCCCAGCACATCGGCCAAATCCTTGTTCACCGAGGTCTGGAAATTCTCCCAGGTGAATTCGGCATCCGCGCTTTCGGGCGCGTGGCTCAGTAGCCACCAGCGCCAGTAATCGGCGGGCAGGATTTCCAGCGCCTGATCCATGAACACGCCGCGCCCGCGCGAAGTCGAGAACTGGCCACCATCATAGTTCAGGTAGTTGAACGATTTGATGTAATCGACCAGTTTCCACGGCTCGTTGCTGCCCAGAATGGTCGCCGGGAAGCCGATGGTGTGGAACGGCACGTTATCCTTGCCCATGAACTGGGTATAGGTCACGTCATCCGCGCCCTTGTCGGTGCGCCACCAGCGGGCCCAGTCGCCGCCGGTCTTGTCGGCCCATTCCTGCGTCGCGCCGATATATTCGATGGGCGCATCGAACCAGACGTAGAACACCTTGCCATCCATGCCCTGCCACGGCGCGCCGTCGAATTGCGCGGGCACGCCCCAGCTCAGGTCGCGGGTGATGCCGCGGTCCTGCAGCCCGTCGCCATCATTGAGCCATTTCTTCGCGATCGAGGTGGTCAGCACCGGCCAGTCGGTCTTGCTGTCGATCCAGGCCTGCAGCTTGTCGCGCATCGCCGACTGGCGCAGGAACAGGTGTTTGGTTTCGCGCAGTTCCAGATCGGTCGAGCCCGAGATCACCGAGCGCGGGTTGATCAGGTCCACCGGGTCAAGCTGCTTGGTGCAGTTGTCGCACTGATCGCCGCGGGCGCTGTCAAACCCGCAGTTCGGGCAGGTGCCTTCGATATAGCGGTCGGGCAGGAAGCGCCCGTCGGTCACCGAATACATCTGTTTTTCCGTGACTTCGCGGATCAGCCCCTGTTCGGCCAGAACCTTGGCGAAATGCTGCGTCAGCGCCCGGTTCTGCGCGCTGGAGGAGCGCCCGAAATGATCGAAGGACAGCCGGAAGCCGCGCGCGATCTCGGCCTGAACGTCATGCATTTCCGCGCAGTAATCGGCCACGTCCTTGCCAGCCTTGGCGGCGGCCAGCTCGGCCGGGGTGCCGTGTTCGTCGGTGGCGCAGATGAACATCACCTCGTTGCCCCGCGCGCGCTGATAGCGGGCGAACAGATCGGCGGGCAGCTGGCTGCCGACAAGGTTGCCCAGATGCTTGATGCCGTTGATGTAGGGAATCGCCGAAGTGATGAGGTGACGCGCCATGATCCCGCCTTTGGTCCGGTTTTGCCGGGGTTTACCGCGCTTGGCCTGTCATGGCCAGAGGCTTTGCCGTTTCGGTCGCGGGGCTGCGCGCTCAGGCAGGTCCGGCACTGCGGTCGGTGTCGGTCAGGAACAGTCCTTCGATCCCAAGGCGCGCGGCCAGTGCGCGGCCCGCGGCCTCGCCCAGCACCATGAAGGCGCTGGCCAGCGCGTCCGCCTGCATGCAACTGGGTGCCAGAACGGTGACCGAGGCAGGGCCGTCCAGCAGCGGTGCGCCGCGCGCAGGGTCCATGGTATGCGACAGCCGCCGCGCGCCGACATCGACCCAGTGCCGGTAATCGCCCGAGGTGGCGATGGCGATATCGTGCAATTCGAACACCGAATGGGTGGCGCGGGTGGTGAAATCGGGCCGTTCCAGCGCCACCGACCAGCCGCGCCCGTCGGGGTGCGGGCCAAGGGCGCGCAGCTCGCCGTCGATGCCGACCAGCGCGCGGGCGATGCCATGGTCGCGCAGCACGCAGGTCAGCCGGTCCACGCCGTAGCCCTTGGCGATCCCCGACAGGTCGAGTTGCATCGGCGCGCTCTTGCGGGCGCGCAGCCCGGGAAGATCCAGGTCGAGCGTTTCGAAACTGGGGCGACGGCGGCGCGTGCGGGCGGCGCGGATCGCCTGCGGATTGGCGGGGGCGGGGCCGAAGCCCCAGGCCGCAATCGCATCGCCCATCGCGATTTCGAACGCCCCGTCGCTGAGCCGCCCGATCTTCAGCGCGGTGTCCAGCACCTCGGTCAGTTGGGCGGGCAGGGGCACCCATGTCTCCAGCGGCGCGGCGTTCAACCGCATCAGGTCGCTGTCGGGGCGCCAGGTCGACATCTGCACGTCGACCTGATCCACCGCGGCCTGAAGATCGGCCCGCAGGGACCGCACGTCAGTCTCGGGCGGGGCGTAAAAGACCACGGACCAGCGGGTGCCCATCGTGGGGCCGTTCAGCACCTGGCGGGCGAGGTCAGTAGACGTCTTCGGCATAACGGCCCTCGGCTTTCAGCATCGCAGGGGACTGGCCGGTGCCGGCCAGGATTTCGGTCAGGGCCATGCGCACGGCGGCGGCCATCTCGCGTCCGCCGCAGACCATGATCTGCGCCCCGCCGGCAATCAGCCGCGCGATCCGGGCGGCATCGGTGCGCAGGCAATCCTGCACATAGGCCCGCCGCCCGTGGCGCGAGAAGGCCGTGGTCAGCGAGGTCAGGCGCCCGTCATTCTGCCAGTCGCGCAGCTCGGCATCATAAAGCAGGTCGCTGGTGGGCGTGCGGGCGCCGAAATACAGATGCATCGGGCGGTGGCTGCGGTTGGCGCGCAGGAACCCGGCCAGTGGCCCGATCCCGGTGCCCGCCCCGATCAGGATCACCGGCGCGCGGCCCTTTGCGGGGCGGAATTCGGGATTGCGGCGCAGGAACGCGGTGACGGTGGCCCCCGGTTGCAGCGCGGTCAGCTGCCCTGAACAAAGCCCGCCGGGCTGACGCCGCACGCAGATTTCGACAAACCCGTCGCGGGCCGAAGAGGCCAGCGAATAGAACCGCGGCACCGCCGATCCCTCGGGCAGGACACCCAGCAGATCGCCTGCGTGAAACCGGGCGAAGCCCTGTCCGGTCAGCCGCGCCCACAGGCCCTGATGCGGCAAGGCAAAGCGCAGGATCGCGGTGGGGGCCTGCACTTCGGCGCCATAATCGCGCCGGTAGGTCAGGCGCAGCATATGCGTCTGCGGCAGGTCGGGCAGATGCGACAATTCCAGCGGCAGGCCCAGCACATCGCCCAGATCGCGGCCCCAGCGGGCGAAATCCTGCGGCGATTGCCGGTCGACCATCGCCAGCGGCAGCAGCTCGGTCCAGCCGATGCCGGCGGCAGCCTGCGCCAGATCGGTGGCATAACCGCAAAAATCAGGGAAAGCGCGGTCGCCGAAGCCCAGCACCGCCAGCGGCGCAGAGGGCGCCTGTGTCAGCGCGCGGATGCGGGTCAGCACACCGCGGGCGGCCGCAGGGGCTTCGCCCTCGCCATAGGTTGCGGCCAGAATGAGGACCCGTTTGGCACGGCCATACCGCGCGGGGTCGAACTGGCTCAGCGGTGCGCTGTGGACGGGCTGCCCCGCCGCCATCAGCGCGGTTTGCAGGGTGCGGGCAAAACCCCAGGTGCTGCCCCCTTCAGAGGCCACAAGCACGATCGTTTCTGCGCTGCCAGCCGCCACATTGCCCTTGATCCGGCGGCCCCGGGCGCGCGTGGCCAGCCATTGCTCCGCCCCCGTCAGGGCCAGCGCCGGCACGCTCAGCGCCATCAGGCCAAGGATCAGGCCCAGCACCAGTGCGCCTTGCCCGGTGTGCAGCATCTGCGCGATCTCGGAGGCGCGCTCCCACCCGGTCGGGGCGGCCGAGGACAGCACCGCACCGGTGCCGGGGTCGATCCGGGCGCTGCCGCCATCGGTTTTCAGGGTGAAGACATCGGTCGGATCGCCCGCCGCCGGAAGCGACAGCTTTTGCAGCGCGGCCACCGGGGTTTCGGCCAGCGCCGCGATCTGCGCCAGCGGCAGCGGCGCGGAGCCGACGGTGGCGGTGACGAAATCGGGCTCGGCCGGGTCGTCGGGCAGCAGCGCGAAGGTCGAGGCGGTCATCCACAGCCCGGTGAGCGAGGACAGCAGCAATCCGCCTACCGCGAAGCGTGCCAGTTCCACATGCACGCGTCCGGCCCAGGGGCCGCGCGTGCGCCCGAACCAGCGGGCCCAGCCGCCCATTCGCCGCGCCACCAGCCCCGCACCCGACAGTGCCAGAACCAGCATTGCGGCGGCGCCTGCGGCCATGGTGATCCGCCCCGTGTCGCCCAGAAACAGCGAGCGGTGCAGATTGGTCAGCCACAGCTCCGCCGCGATCGGATCGGGGGATCCCGCGTCCTGCCCGGTGGCCGGGTCGATCACCGCGGCGCCCGGCTGACCGCCATCGAACCAATAGGCCACCACGCGCCCCGAAGGCGCGCGGCGGATCTGTTCCAACCCCGGATGCGCGGCGGCAACCCGCGCGGTCAGATCGGCCACCGACAGGTCGGAGGCGGCCTGCGGCGCGGCCAGCCGCTCGATCAGCGGAAACACCGACAGCGCGGCGCCGCTCAGTGCCAGCAGGACGATCAGGAGCGCGGCGATCAGGCCGGGCCAGCGGTGGATCTGACGCAACATCCGGTTTCCTTCCGGTCAGTAGCTGACGGTGATGCTTTTCACATAGCGGCGCCCGGGCGCAGGTTGGCCCAGATTGGCCGAGGTCAGCGGCAGAACCACCTCATTCGGGCTGTCGGGCATATCCTCGACCGCGGCATCGACATGCAGCGTATAGCCCGCGTCAAACAGCGCATCCTGCAGATCAAGCGTAATCGTCAGCGCGCGCCCGGCGCCGACCGACGCGCCGGTGATGCCGTCGACCTGCGCGGTGTCACCGCCCGTCGCGGCATTCCAGCCGCTCAGGTGGCGGTAATATTTCGCCTTGCCCCCGGCCAGCCACAGGCTGCCCGCATAGGCGCCCTGTGGATCGGTGACATAAAGGGCCAGATAGGCGCCATCGCCGCCGTAATTGGCCATCTGCGTGGTGAAGGTGACCGGGCGGGCCTGGGCAAGGCCGGGCAAGGTCAGCGCGGTGCTGAGCGCGAGGGCCGCAAGAAGGGATTTCATCGGGTCGCTCCTTTATCTCGGATCAGTTGACTTGCACGGCGGGGGCAGCGCCCGGCGCAAAAAGCCCGTTCTTCGGCGGGGCGACGCTGCCTGCGGGGGCCGGGGCCTTGCCCGTGGCGCAGCCCGGCTGGCCCGGCATGCAGGAATAACCGTCGTCGTCATCTTCATCGTCGTCATCATCGTCACCGCGCTCACGGTTTTCGTGGCGCTCCTCGTGACGTTCCTTGCGCATGAAGAACCAGCCGTCGTCATCGTCGTCGCCGTCATTGTCAGCCAGGATCAGGGGCGCGCCGGTCGTGGCGAGGGGCAGGCCGTCGACCCGGGCCTGGCAGGCGGCGGCCGGCGACACGGCACAGCCGGACGACATGCTGTCAGGCGCGGCGATCGGTGCGGCGGACAGGGCGCCGACGATGCTGGTGCCAAGTGCGGTGGTCAGGGCGAGAAGGGCAAATGCGGATTTCATGAGGGGTCCTTTTCACAAGGTGTTTCGATAGGGCCGGATATGGGGGGCCAAGCTGATACGATGCTGAAGCGTTGCTCCGTTCCCGTTCAGCCTGCGTTCAGGAACTACCGGGGGGTCACTTGTGGCGTTCCTCGTGCTCTTCGTGGTCGTCTTCGTCCTCGTCGTCCGAACGCAGCAGTTCCAGCGTCGCGGGATTCAGGCGCATCTCGATCCGGTGACCTTGCGCATCGCGGGCGTCGACCTCGTAACAGCCGTCGTCGATCTTGATGCGCCGGACGGTCAGGCCCTGGGCCTCGACCAGCGCGCGAACGGCATCGCGGGGTTGCCAGTCGGCCATCGGCACACGGCAATGCGCCTCGGACGCCACCGCGGCAGAGCCGAGGCTGGTAGCGACAAGGGCGCACAGGGCAAGGCGGGGCAGGCGGGGGGCAAGGGGCATGGCGGTCTCCGGCTTGGGGTAGGTCTTGTTTGCGCGCCGAACCTGACAGCGGGCTGAAGCGCTGCCTTGGGCGGGTTCAGCTTGCGGTCAGCTTCGCGCGCGATAACGTGGACGTGAGCCGTGGAGACCCGAATGCGCATTCTGCTGATCGAAGACGATGACGTGCTGGGCGCGGCCGTGCGCGACCAGATCGCGGCGGACGGGCATTCGATCGATTGGGTCATGCGGCTGGATGCGGCGGGCGATGCGATGGCGGTGGCGGTCTATGACCTGGTGCTGCTGGACCTGATGCTGCCCGACGGGCGCGGCATCGGTTTTCTGCGCGGCCTGCGCGCGCGTGGCGATGTGACGCCGGTGATCATCCTGACCGCGCTCGATCAGGTGTCCGACCGGATCGAGGGGCTGAACGCCGGGGCCGACGACTATCTGGTGAAACCTTTCGATCTGGCCGAACTGTCGGCGCGGATCGGGTCTGTCGCGCGGCGCTATGCGGGCAATCCGAACCCGGTCATCACGCTGGGCGCGCTGGACATCGACCTCGCGGCACGCTCGGTCTTTCGCGAGGGGCGGGCGGTGGCGCTGACGGCGCGCGAATGGGTGCTGCTGGAGGCGTTTCTGAGCCGCCCCGGGCAGCTTTTGTCAAAACGCCAGCTGGAAGAACGGCTTTATTCCTTTGAAGCAGAGGTCGAAAGCAACACGGTCGAGGTGCATGTCAGCCGCCTGCGCAAGAAGCTGGGCGCTGGCGTGATCGAGACAGAGCGCGGCCTTGGCTATCGGTTGGGCCGGGGATGAGACAGGCGCGCTCGCTCCAGATCCGGCTTGGCCTTGCGGTCGGTGCGGTGGTGACGCTGCTGTGGGCGGCCACGGCGCTGGTCACCGCGCAGCTGGTGCGCGCCGAAATGTCCGAAGTGTTCGATTCTGCGCTGGAGGAAACCGCGCAGCGCATCCTGCCGCTGGCGGTGAGCGAGATTCTGGGCCGCGAGGGCGTGACCGGGCCGCAGACGGTGCCGGTGATCCGCCCGCATGACGAATATTTCACCTATGTCGTGCGCGATGCCGCAGGTGCGGTGCTGCTGCAATCTCATACCGCCCGGCCGCAGGACTTTCCGCCCTATGCGGGCCCGGGGTTTTCCGACACGCCGCAGGTGCGGATTTTCAGCGACGAGGCGTTGCGCGGCAGCATCACGATTGCGGTGGCCGAGCCGCTGGCGCATCGCGACGAGGTGGCCCATGAGGTGCAGATGGGGCTGCTGGCGCCGCTGGCGCTGATGATCCCGCTGTCGCTGGCGGCGATTGCACTGGTGCTGCGGCTGGGGTTTGCGCCGCTGCGCCGGTTCCGGCTGCGTCTGGCGCAGCGTGGCGCGGCGGATCTGTCGGCGGTGGAAACCCGCGACCTGCCCGCCGAGGTGCTGCCGCTGGCGCAGACGTTGAACAGTCTGCTGGAACGGCTTGATGCCGCGTTTCAGGCCGAGCGCAGCTTTGCCGCCAATGCCGCCCATGAACTGCGCACGCCGCTGGCCGGTGCCATCGCGCAGGCGCAGCGGCTGCGCGCCGAAACCGCCGATCCGGCCAGCGCCGCCCGCGCGACCGAGATCGAGGCGGTACTGAAACGTCTGACCCGCCTGTCAGAAGGCTTGATGCAACTTGCCCGCGCCGAGGGGGGCAAGCTGCGCACCGATACCGCGCGCGACCTGCGCCCGGTGCTGCGGCTGATGGCCGACGACACGGCGCGTCTGGCCGGGGCTGCGCAGCTGCGACTGGATCTGCCGCCCGCGCCGGTGATGTCCGACCTCGACCCCGATATTTTCGGCATCCTGTGCCGCAACCTGATCGAGAACGCCCTGCGTCACGGCGCGCCCGGCACGGACATCGTCGTGCGGCTGACGCCTGCGGGGCAGTTGAGCGTGGAAAACGACTGCGATCCGGTGCCGGCCGAGGTGCTGGACCGGCTTGGCACGCGCTTCGTGCGGGCGCCCGGCGCAGGCAAAGGTAGCGGGCTGGGGCTGGCCATCGTGCATGCAATCGTTGCGCGGGGCGGCGGACGGCTGGCGCTGGCCTCGCCGCGCGCGGGGCAGGCGCGGGGCTTTGCCGCAACCGTCGATCTGCCGCTGACGACCCAAATCTGACCTTTCCCTTTCGACACCCCGAGGAAATCATGTCCCTTCCCTATGAATCCGCCCATGAAGAACTGCATTACATCAACCGTTCAGGCTGGCTGCGCGCCGCGGTGCTGGGCGCCAACGATGGTATCGTTTCGGTCGCCTCGCTGATCGTCGGGGTGGCGGCGGCGGACCCGTCGCATACCGCCGTGCTGATCGCGGGGGGCGCGGGGTTGGCGGCGGGCGCAATGTCGATGGCGGCAGGCGAATATGTTTCGGTCAGCTCGCAATCGGACACCGAGCGCGCCGACATCGCCCGGGAAAAGGCCGCGCTGCGCGACACGCCCGAAGAGGAAGAACGCGAACTGGCGTCGATCTTTCAAAGCCGCGGGTTGAGCCCGGCCACCGCCGCACTGGTCGCGCGGGAGTTGACCGAAAAAGACGCGCTTGGGGCCCATGTGCGCGAAGAACTTGGCCTGTCCGAGGTGCATGCCGCCAATCCGTTGCAGGCGGCGCTGGCCTCGGGGCTGACCTTTTCGGTCGCCGCGGCCTTGCCGCTGGCGGCGGCGGTGCTGGCGCCCGAGGGGCAGATCATCCCGGTCGTCACCGGCGCAACGCTGGTCTGTCTGGCGGGGCTGGGCGCGTTGGGTGCGCAGGCCGGGGGCGCGCCGAAACTGCCCGCGACGCTGCGGGTGCTGTTCTGGGGCGCGGCCGCCATGGCGATCACCGCAGGCGTCGGGCGGATCTTTGGCGTCAGCGTCTAGGCCGTCCCCGCGGCAGGCAGCGGCGCGCTCGAAACCGGACTCAGAAGGGACCGGCGTCGCCCGCCTTGCGCAGCAGGAGCCGGCCTGCGGTGACCGAACCGTCGCGGATGTCGCTTTCGATGGCGGCGCATAGCGCGATGACATCGCGGGCGCCCATCGCGGCCAGCATTTCCTTGTGGCGATCGACGACATCGACCATCTTCACCGTCTCGATCACCTGCCGCTGGAACGGGCCGAGTTGCAGCCACAGGCTTTCGATCAGCGGCATCACCGCCTGATAGGGGTTCAGGCGATACAGGATCTTGTGAAATTCCTGGTTCATCCGGGTCAGCGCGTCCAGATCGCGGGCCGCGATTGCGCCATCCATGCGATCATCCAGTGCGCGCAGATGTTCAATAACAATTTCAGACAGATACGGGAATGCGCGCTCGGCCGCGTGCAGTTCCAGCGCGATCCGTAGCTGCACCAGTTCTTCAAAGCGGCCAAGGGTCATGTCGGGGATTTTCAGCCGCCGGTTGCCCAAAACCTCGATCGCGTTTTCCGAGCTCAACCGACGCACCGCTTCGCGGATCGGGGTCGGGCTGAGGTCAAGCTGCTGTGCCAGCCCGCGGATCGTCAGCGCGGTGCCGGGCCGCAGCGCGCCCAGCATGATCGCGTTACGCAGCCGGTAATAGGCATGTTCTTGCGTCGTCATCCCGTCGTCGCGGGGAAGCTCGGGGATGTCGGTGGTGGTCATCAATGCGTGGCCCGGCCTTTGGGAATGGTCCCCCCGAAGATGACGTGCCTTGAGAGTTGACACAATGTGTAAAAATATCACATCCTCGAAAATGATATCACATTTTGCAGGGGAATCGAATGACGACGGCGGAAGCGATGGCGTGGCTCGAAGAGCGTCCGGAAATCGAGACGATCTTTGCGTGCATCTGCGACCTGAACGGGGTGATGCGCGGCAAGCGCGTGCCCGTGGATCAGCTGGACAAGATCCTGGACGGAAGTCTGCGGATGCCGCTGTCGCTGTTGGGCATGGACATCTGGGGCGAGGACATCGAGGGCAACGAACTGGTGTTCGATACCGGCGATGCGGACGGTCTGTGCGATTTCACCGGCCGCGCGCTGAGCCCGGTGGATTGGATCAGCCGCCCCGCCGCCTTTGCCCAGCTGTGGATGCGGCAGGAAGACGGCAGCGATTTCCCGGGCGATCCGCGCCGCGCGCTGGCCGCGATTGTCGAACGCTTCAAGGCCCGTGGGCTGACCCCGGTCGTCGCGACCGAACTGGAATTCTATGTTGTGGACCCGTCGCAATCGGCACCGCAGCCGCCCTGTTCGCCAGTCACCGGCAAGCGGCTGGATTCCGATGGCGCGCTGTCGCTGGACGAATTGCAGCACTTCGACGCCTTCCTGAACGAGGTCTATGACGGTTGCCGCGCGCAGGGCATTCCGGCCGATGCGGCGATTTCCGAAAACGGCGCCGGGCAGTTTGAAATCAACATGATGCACGTGGCCGATCCGCTGAAGGCGGCGGATGACGCGGTTCTGTTCAAGCGGCTGGTGCGGGGCATCGCGCGCAAGCACGGCTTTGCCGCCACCTTCATGGCCAAGCCTTACGGCGACCGCGCCGGATCGGGGATGCATGTGCATTTCTCGTTGGCGGACGCGGCAGGCAACAATGTCTTTGACAACGGCGGCCCCGAAGGCACCGATATGCTGCGGCACGCCGTGGCCGGGCTGTTGCGCACCATGCAGGAAAACACGCTGGTCTTCGCGCCGCATGAAAACTCGTTCCGGCGCCTGCTGCCGGGCGCTCATGCGCCGTCCAGCGTGGCCTGGGGCTATGAAAACCGCACCGCCGCGATCCGCATTCCGGGTGGCAGCCACAAGGCGCGCCGGATCGAGCACCGGGTCGCGGGGGCCGATGCCAACCCCTATCTGGTGCTGTGCTCGATCCTGGGGGGCGCGCTGATGGGGATCGAAAACCAGTGGGAACCGGCCAAGCCGATCACCGGCGATGCCTATACCCAGGACCACGCGCACCTGCCCTATGACTGGGCCTCGGCGATCGACGCCTTCAACCGCGGCAAGCATGTCGAGCAGATCTATTCCAAACGTCTGAAGCGGATGTTCGTGCAGTGCAAACAGCAGGAACTGAGCCGCTTCACCCGCCATGTCACCGATTTCGAATATCACTCCTACCTGGAGGCCGTCTGATGAACGCCATGACCAATCTGCAACCGCACCCCTATGCCGGGACCGGCGCGCATACGACCAGCTATTACGCCGCCTCGGCCAATCCGGCGCCGGAACGCCCGGCGCTGAGCGGCAGCCATGAAATCGACGTTTGCGTCGTGGGGGCGGGGTATTCGGGCCTGTCGACGGCGCTGCATCTGGCCGAAAAGGGGTACAAGGTGGCCATCGTCGAAGGCGCGCGCGTCGGCTGGGGCGCCTCGGGGCGCAATGGCGGGCAGATCGTCAACGGGCTCAATGCCAGCTTGCAGACCATCGAGAAGCGCTATGGCAAGGATACCGCGACCTTCGTCGCCGGTCTGGTGCAAGAAGGCGGCCAGATCATCCGCGAGCGGGTGAAGACCTACAACATCCAGTGCGATCTGAAGGACGGCAACGTCTTTGCCGCGCTGACCCACAAGCACATGCAGGAGCTGGAGGAGCGCCGCGCGCTCTGGGCCGGTTACGGGCTGCACAATCAGGACATGCTGAGCCGCGACGAGATGCGCGCGCATGTCAACTCTGACCTCTATGTGGGCGGCATGATCGACCATTCGGGCGGGCATATGCACCCGCTGAACCTGGCGCTTGGCGAGGCGGCGGCGTTCGAGAGCCTTGGCGGCGTGATCTATGAAATGTCGCCGGTGACCTCGGTCGATACCGAAGCCGCGCGCCCGGTGGTCAGAACCGCGCAGGGGCAGATCACCTGCAAGACGCTGGTGCTGTGCGGCAACGCCTATCTGGGCCATGTCGTGCCCACCCTGACCTGGCGGGTGATGCCGGTCTCGACCCAGGTGATGGCGACCAAACCGTTGGGCGAGGCGATGGCGCGTGATCTGATGCCGACCGATGTCTGCGTCGAGGATGTGCGCTATATCCTTGATTACTATCGCATGTCGGCCGACAACCGGCTGCTGTTCGGCGGCGGCACGGTCTATGGCGGCGCCGACCCCAAAGACATCAAGGCCAAGCTGCGCACCAATCTTGACAAGGTGTTCCCGCAGCTCAAGGGCATTGAGATAGACTATGCCTGGAGCGGCAATTTCGCGCTGTCGTTCTCGCGCGTGCCGCAGATGGGGCGGATCGGGGCGAATACCTATTTCGCGCATGGCTACAGCGGCCATGGCGTCACCGGCTCGCACACCTTCGGGCGCATTCTGGCCGAGGCGATCAATGGCGATCTGACCCGGTTCGACGTGTTCGCCAAGCTGCCGTGGTATCCGTTCCCGGGTGGGCGCATGTTCCGCGTGCCCTATTCGGTCATCGGGTCGTGGTGGTATGCTGCCCGCGACAAACTGGGCGTCTGACGGCGAATTCCTGCGCTTTGGGATTGCATGCGGTGCGCGCGGACTGGCGCGGCCGCCTCTGCTTGCGGCGTGGGATTTTGGGTCCCAGGCCCATTGATTTCGGGCCTCTGGCGTGAGGCGATGTGCCGATGGGCACAACCTTCATTGGCCGACTGTCGCCCGGATGGAGCGTCTCAAACCGTTGTTTCCAAAGAGACATGGCACGCCGCGCGCCGCGACCGTCGTGTTCTGGGTGTGAAAGTGACTGACTTTCGCGTCTAGTGCGTGGCCGCTTGCGCATTTTGCGAGGGGGTGTCGCATTCGGATACGCCCAGCCGGATCAGTTCCGCGCCACTTATGCGGATCAGGTTCGTGCTGTAACGACCGGCGCGCAGATACCACTCTTGCAGGGCCGCAGGATAGTGCTGGGCGATAATCTGCGACCAGTATTCGAATTTGGCAGGCGACAGGTCGGCGCCATAGAAGCTCGGCTTGTGAAAACCGAACTGGGTCTTGCGGCTTATACAGGTGCCGGCCATGCCCAGATACATCGTGCAAGAGGAATAGCAGGCCGTGCCGACGATGGCCACGCGCCGCCCTTGCGCACGCATTGCGGCAATCTTGTTGGCACGGGCGCCGACATCCCCGCCCATGTCATTGCCGATGATGACGGTACGGGGGGCATAGCCGATCGCTTGCGCGGCCGCGGGCGCGGCTGGCAAGACAAGCATCAGCAGGGCCGCCGGAATGACCGCAGAGAAAAGCACAAAGGCATGCAGACACGCAGGCGCCGCCCGCGCAAATAACGCGTTGATGTTCATTGGATACCACCCCGGTAATCTATGCGACGATCTTCACCACGCGGCAGCAAGCCGCCCGCACCGTCGAGAGCAGTGAAGCGCGGAACCTTTAAAGAAGCTTTACCCGGCCCCGCTGCAGCCTTGGGATGTCATTAAAATTCATAGACAATCTGGCCAATAGAACGATTCGGGGCGCGTTTATGGGCGTCCTGTCGGGATGGGCGGACGGGGAGGTTTCAGGCAACCAGATGTCGATGAAACGGCATGTCGGTTGTGCAACATGCCAAGATTCAGGCAAACCCACGCAAAATTCACAAATTGCATGTATTTCTGAGCCTGGCAGCGGGAGAGGGAAGTATTCAAGGCTGTGCAGGTGCAGCGCAATATGGTATCAGGACAAAGCATTTCTTATTTTCAAGCGAGCTTACCATGAACAAACTCTTCCAAGTCTTCGCCGTGGGTGCCGCCCTTTTCTCTGTTCCGGCTTTTGCGCAAAATGTTCCGGTTCAGCCGGGCATCTGTCCGGCGGGTATGGTCTTTAATCCCGCGGGCCAGTGCGTGCCGACTACCCAATTGCCCCAAGGGGCGTTCCAGATCGGTCAGGCGACGAACTTTGCGGTGTTCGCGCCTATTGCGGTGCTGGGGGCTGCGGCGGTGGCTATCGGTGGGAACAGTGCGACCTCGTCGACCACTTCGACGACCTCGACCACCAACTGAGCAGATCGCTTGGCCTGTAGGCCAAGCCGCAACTGATCAAAAAGGGCGCCCTTGGGGCGCCCTTTCGTTTTTCGGTTCCCCATGCCGGTGCGGGGCGCGCTTAGTCCGTTACCGCGCCCACCGTGGTCGAGATCAGCGACGGCGTGATGGAGTTCACGACGTTGCTCCAATGGGTAACGGGATGGGCGGCAACGAAAATCACGTCATTGGGGTGCAATTCGAAGCGGGTCGCCAGAATCAATGCCGCTGCATTGCGGACGTCCAGATGCCACGCGGTGATGGAGGCAAACTCCAGCGGATTGTCCGAACCGCGCAGCACATAGATTTCCTTCGGGCTGCCGGTTTTTGTCGGAATGCCCCCCGCCGCATCATACAGCGCATCGGCCAGATTGGCCTTCTGGTCGTAGGGCAGCGCAAAGCGTTGCTGCTTGCCTACCTCGCCGGTGATATAGACGTAATCGCGCGCCTCGGCGCCCAGCTTCAGCCGCGCGTCGAAGTTGCTGCGGGCCTCATCCAACTGGGCCCGGCGCAACTGAACCTCGGTGCTCAGCGCGGTCAGTTCCGCCTGGCGGGCGGCTTGCTTGAAGGTCGCAAGCTTGATCTGTTCTTCGAAATAGGCGGCGGCCTTGTCCAGTTCGTATTCGCTATCGACGAAGATGCTGTCGCCCGCCGCCAGCTGAATGCGCTGCGCCCCCCGGCGGTTATACAGGTCCTTGAGCGGAATCTGATACAGCGTGCCGTCCCGATACAGGCGCACCGTCGCATAGTCGATGTCGGCCGCCGTCGCCCCACCCGCAGCGGCAAGGGCCTCGTCCAGATACAGCGGCGAAAGCGTGATCGGCACCACGGCCGGGGCCCCGACCGCGCCGCCGATGGTCACTTTCTTGGAGTGGAATTCGGCGATTTCGAGCGAGAAAGTGGGGTCGATCTGCTGGTCGAGGAAGCGCTGGAACAGCGTCGCCTCGGCATCTTCGACGGTCTGGCCCGCGATCTGCACGCGTCCGACATTGGGCACCGAAATCGTGCCGTCGTCCTGCACCGTGTACCCCTGACGCGAACTTTGCGCGGCCAGGATGCCGGTCAGCTGTTCGACGGTCGATCCCGATTTCGGCGTGGCCAGCAGCACCACGTCGCCGACACCGATCCGATAGTTTCCGGGGGCGACGGCGGGCGGCAACCGGGTTTCCATGCCTGCCGGCCGGCTGACGCGGTCAAAGGCGGTGGGCGGCGGCGCAATCACGCCCCCGCCAGAACTGCGCACGCCTGCCGTTTGCGAAAAATAGGCAGGCAGGGCCTTGGGCTGATAGGGCCCCTTGTTCGCCACCATCACCGTTTCGGCGGTGATCGGCAGAACGCGCACCTTGCCTTCTTCCGTGATGCCGGGCGAAACCGAAGAGCTGTTGTAAACAACGCCACACCCCGTCAGCGAGGTCGTCATCAGGGCAATCAGCAAATATTTCACAGCGCTCTCCAGTTTACGTCTTCGGCCGGGGCAAGGTCATTGCTCTGCCGGAATAATGATCTTGCGAACCGACACCCGCTCGATGAGTGGGCCTGCCCACTGGCTTGACTGAACGATCTCGCCGGTGGCGGGGACGACCCAGTAATAGTTGGCGAATGAGGTATCAGAACCGCGGCAATCTTCAACCATCGTCTGTGTGGACACGAGGGTGGTGCCGATCACCACGCTGTCGATCCCCGCGCGGGAAATACGGCATTTGAAGGCGCGGGTCACGGCGTGGTCGTCACCGTCGATCTGCGTCATCAGATGGGTGGCGATGCCATCACCCATGCCTTGCACCAGCGGCAACACATCCGAAACGTCAGAGGCCATGAGATCCGCGCCAAAGCCGCGCGTGCCGACCACGATGCCATCTTCGAACATCAGCTGCGAGCCATCGGCGGTGATCCAGGTGCCCACACCGCTGCGATCCGACAGGGCCTGACGCAGGAACACCGCGATGACCTCGGGGCGGTTTTCCTGCACGGCGATGACGGCGGGCGCCCCGGCCTTGTGGGCCGCCAGAAAGCCTGCCGCAGGTTCCGGTGCGGATTTGCGCATCAGCGGCAGGGCCGAGAGCTGTTTCTGGGTTTGCGGATCGGAGGAGCATCCAAGCAGCGGTGCGGCGCAAAGCGCACAGATCAAAAGGCGCGAGAGGGCATGCATCGGTGTCATCTCCAGAACTTGCCCCAGCGATCTTCAAGCTCGTTGGCGTTGCCGGAACGCACCTCGCCATAAAGCCGGTTGGCGATCGACAGGCGCGCGCCGCCGTCGCGCTGAACCGGACGGATCGTTTGCGACACAAAGCTTTTCGCGGGGGTTCCGGCCAGCCAGTCGACCGGAATGACGATGCGGATGCCCTTGTCGAAAGAGCCTTCGCCGAAGTCGTCGAAGGATACATCGGTCAGGGTGAAGAAGGCGCCGACACGGAAGCCGTTATCGAACTCACGGTCGAGCGAGAAGGTCGCGCCCCAGTCGCCTGCAAGATAGCGCCCCACGTCCAGCTGGCCAAGATAACCCTTGCCGAAATCGTAATACCCCGAGACATGCCCGGTTCCGATCCGGTAATCGGTCAGGCCGAAGCCCCCTTCGTAATCGCGCTGTCCGACATAGTTCATCTCGGCTCCCAGGGCCAGTCGACTGTCGACCGGATACCACAGCACCTCGCCCGAGACCCCCGCATACATCTGCTCGAAATAGCCCGCCGAAAGCCGCCCATACAGGTTCTGCCCGGGGCGGAACAGATAGTCGGCAGTCAGCCGCATCACTTTCGGGCCGCTGGTCTTGTCATACAGCGCCTGGTCCGAGCGCACATGCGGCAGCACCGAGTTCGACATCCGGTCCGAACTGTCCAGATTGCCCACCAGTTTCTGACGCACCGCGCCCGAGACCGACAGGCCGGGGGCGAAGGTGTATTTGCCCGACAGTTCCGCGCCCAGATCCATCCGCGCGGGGCCGTCGGGATCAAACAGCGACAGCGCATAATAGGGCAAAAGCGACCAGGCGTGGCGGGGGTAGGTGCCGGGGGCGGGCGGCAGCCGGTCGGGGGCATCCGCAAAATCGGTCCGCACGAAACTCTGCCAGCTGCCATCCCAGGCATGCTCCAGCTCGCTCAGGTCTGCGCGGCGCAGGGTCGCGCGCGATACCGGCATACCATCCGTCGCCAAGGTGATCTCGAAGGTTTCGAGTTCGGGCGGCAGGGTGTTGGCCATCGCGCGCGCTGTGCGACCCATCGCCTCGGCCGCAGCCGGATAGCGCGGGTTGTCGATCACGATGCGGGCGCGGCTGCCTTCCTGGGCATAGCTTTCCAGCACCAGCCCCTGACGGTCGAGCGCGCCGGTCAGGCGCGCGCGGTTGGCGTCGGGCTCGGCCACCGACCAGCCCAACGCAAGCAGATCGCCGCGCGGCAGGATCGGCTCGACCGGACGTTCGGTGCCGCCGGGGTAGGGCGGGCGACGCGGATCAAGCACATAGCTCAGCTTGGCGCCGAACTGCGCCCCGCCGATGGCGAACGCGCTCAGCGTCATGTTCTTCGTCGCGCGGTAGTCGATGCCCAGATTGATCGGCGTGCGGTGATCATAGCCCATCCGCGCGACTTCCTGCGTATAGGCGTCCGACGAATATTCCGCGACCAGCCGCGTGCGGTCGTTCAACTGATATTCCACACCACCGAAGAACGCGGCGTCCCCGCGGAAGAAGCGATCAAACGAGACCCGCCCCGTTTCCGAGATGCTGCTGAAACCGGGGCGGGTCTTGAAACGGTCGTCGATGACGCCCAGCGGATTGGTGAAGCCGCCATAAGAGCCCAGCCTGCCCCAGCCGATCCCCCCGGTGAAGGTGAACCGCTCGCCGATGTGCTTGCTGGCCACCAGGTATTCCGAGCTGAAAATCCCGGTGCCGCCGAAATCCCGCAGGCCGATGGCGAGGGCGGGAAACCGGGGGCTTTCTGCACGCAGTTGATAGTGGAGGTCGAAACTGCGGTCGAACAGACCGTCGCCGTGTGCGATCGAAAAATAGTCCTTCAGAATCGAATAGCGGAACACCCCGGACAGGCGCGGGGTGATCTGGAAATGCAGCGTATTGCGGTATTCCTTGGGCAGCGCGGCGGTGGTGAAGGTGAAGGTGCCGTCTGGGGTCGTGGTGGCGCTCGGCATGTCGATCAGGCCCGGCGTGCCGAAGCTGGAAATGCCGTCGGCAAACGTGGCGGTCCCGCAAAGGCACAGGGCAAGGCTGCCGGAACGCAGGATGTTCTGAGAGTGATTGGGGGCCATCAGTTCCACGAAATTACAAGAAGTAAGCTGCGCTCAGTCATCGGCTCTTTACTGGAAACACAACCCGCGCTGGCACTATTTAGTCATTGCCGAGGCTTCACCCCGAGCGGTGATGCATCTGCGCAACGCCCGTTTCAGTGCCCGGTCCTGGACAGGACGACGCGTGCGGTGCGCAGGATCAGGCTCAGGTCGGACAGGAAGTTGAGCTTGCTGTAATAGGTCTCGTCGAAGGACACGCGGGCTTCGAAGGTGGTGGCGCCGCGGCCGAACACCTGCCAGGGGCCGGTGATGCCGGGGCGCATGTGGTAATAGGCCTTGCCGCCGGCCGCGTCGTAGATTGCCTTTTGCGAGGGCAGGAAGGGGCGCGGGCCGACCAGGCTCATGTCGCCACGCAGCACGTTGAAGATCTGCGGCAGCTCGTCCAGGCTGGTGGCGCGCAGGACCTTCCCGATCTTCGAGATCCGCGGGTCGTGGCGCAGCTTCTGGTAGGTGTGCCATTCGGCGGCGATTTCGGGGTCTTTTTCGCACATCTCTTCCAGCACGCGTTCGGCGTTGACCACCATGGTGCGGAATTTGAAGCAGGTGAAGCTGCGCCCGTTCAGGCCGATGCGGGGCTGGGCGAAGACGGCCGACCCGCCGTCGCGCTGGATCACGACCCAGATCACGGCCAGAATGGGCAGCAAGACCGGCATCAGCAGCAGGGCCAGGATAATGTCCAAAACGCGCTTGCCAAAGACGGCATAGACCCGGCCGAATTCTGCGCTTCTGGAGGCCCGCACAGCCTCTGATTGCACAGCCTGCGTCCGCGAAACCTCGATATCCTGAAAAGCCATTGTGCCTCCTGCTGAAATTGAACCCTGAAAAATCTTCATCTCAACCGCGCGACCTGAAGGCGGAAGGCCGTGCAATTGGGCAGGCGCTTCCTCGCCGTCGCACTGTGATCAAGACGCCAACACTTACATCGAAAACCTACAGCTCGATATTAACGGTTCGATAACATTTTTCCGCGAAGCAGCATGAATGCGCAAGGCTTACATGGCGCAAAATCGACGGAAACGCCGGTTTATTGGGCGGTATCCCTCCGGTCCGGGAAGGAAATGGGCGGAACATTGCCACCTTTGACCCGGTCTTTTCTGCAGAAGCACACAATTCCCGATTGTGACGGTTGCAGGGTTGGCGAATCTCCCCTGTCAAACTAACTGCGAATCTGGTTGCGAATCTTGCGGGGGTGTGATTCCCGCAACCGCCATGGACGAGAGCGCATGATGTTCAGAATTCTGCCACGCAAAAGCAACGGACCGTCGCGCCGTGCCGCGGAACCGACGCGCCGCTTCGATGTGCCGTTGGCGCCGGCCCGGGATCTGGCTGTGATCGGCGATGTTCATGGCTGTGACGGGTTGTTGCAGACCTTGCTTGCGCGGCTGGAGGTGCAGGCGCCGGGCGCGCAGTTGGTATTCGTGGGCGATCTGATCGACCGGGGCGAGGCCAGCAGTCGCGTGCTTGATACCGTTCATGCGCAGCGCGATCAGTGCATCACACTGCGCGGCAATCATGAAGAGCTTATGCTGGATTTTCTGGATGCGCCCGAACGCGCCGGTGCGCGCTGGCTGCGCAATGGCGGATTGCAGACACTGGCGAGCTTTGACATCGGCGGTGTGACGGAGCATGCGAACGAGGCGTCGATGCGGCGCGCCCGCGACCAGTTGCGTGACCGGCTCGGGCCGGAAAAGGAGGCCTGGCTGCGGTCATGCCCGCGTGCCTGGGGTTCCGGGAACGTGACCGTCACGCATGCGGGGGCTGATCCCTGGGTGCCGATTACCGCACAGAAAGGCCGTTGCCTGACCTGGGGGCATCCTGACTTCGGTCTGCGTGCGCGGACCGATGGGGTCTGGATCGTGCATGGTCATACAATCGTGCCAGAGCCGGTTTGCGATCAGGGGGTCATTTCGGTCGACACCGGGGCGTTTGCGACCGGGCGGCTGACGGCCGCCTTGATTTCGTCACAGGGCGTATGCTTTGTGACGGTAAGCGGATAAGTGCTGTGCAGAAACAGGGCACCTCGACGGCGATCATCTTGGCTTCGCGCTGCCTTTCTGCCAGCCTGATACAGGGCAATAGCGAAGCGCTCGCTTTCCCCCCAAAAAAATTAGAGTATCGAGAGGTTCCATGAAGCATATTTCACCCACGCACCCGGCCCAACGAGAGCGCGGCGACGATGATGTGATTGATCTGGGACAGATCTTGCATTCTTTGCGCGCTGGCTGGCGGGTGATCGCGGCCTCTTTTTCGGCGCTCGTGGGGCTCGGTCTGGTGTATCTGCTGCTGATTGCAACGCCGGTTTATACGGCGAAATCGGTGGTGATGCTGGAAACCCGTCAGGCACAGGTCGTGGATTTCGAGGGGGCGTTGAGCGGTCTGACCGGCGAATCGGGCGAGTTGAATACGGAAATCGAAGTGATCCGCTCGCGCGAATTGCTGAGCAAGGTGGTCGATGAACTGGACCTGACCGCCGATCCGGAGTTCAACGCCCGCCTGCGATCCCCGTCGTTTCTGGCGCGGGTGCGGGGCATTTTCAGCTCGGCCACCCCCGAGCCCTCGGCCGAGCAGGTAAAGTCTTCGGTCGTGAATGAGCTGCTGGAGGCCCTGTCGGCGCGCAACATTCCGTCCAGCTATGTCTTTGAAATTGCGGTCAGTTCCGTCGATCCGCAAAAGGCTGCGACGATCGCGGATGCGGTGGCGCGGCGCTATATCCTGAACCAGATCGAGGCCAAGTTCCAGGCCACCGAACAGGCCACCAGCTGGCTGGCGAACCGGGTGGGTGAACTGAAGGCCGAGCTGGAGGCCGCCGAGGAAAAGGTGAAGCAGTTCAACGCGCAAACCTCTCTGGTGTCGGTCGAGATGCTGGCCACGCTGGAGGTGCAGCTGAAGGATCTGCGCGAGCGTGCGACCCAGATGGCCGCCAGCGAGAAGGCCGCGCAGGCCCGGCTGGAGGCGCTGGAGGCCGCGCAAAGCCAAAGCGAGAAGATCGCGGCGGCGCAGGATGAAGGGCTGAACCGTCTGGCCGGGGCAGACGCCGCGGCGGGCGGCGAGACCTTCGATCAGCGCTACGAGCGTATCGTCGCGCGCGCAAAACTGGAACTGGCGCGGGCCAGCGATCAGAAACAGGCGCTGGAGCGCTCGCTCCAGGCGCTGGAAACGCAGATCGCAAGCCAGGGCAACGACATGATCCAGCTGCAGCAGCTGACGCGCGAGGCCGAGGCGAGCCGGATGCTCTATGAATATTTCCTGTCGCGGATGAAAGAGACCTCGGCGCAGCAGGGGATTCAGCAGGCCGACAGCCGGGTGATCTCGAATGCGGTCGTGCCCGTCACGCCGACCGCTCCGCGCAAATCGCTGGTGATGGCGATGTGCGGTATTCTGGGGCTGATAATCGGTGTGGCGCTGGTGCTGGTGCGCGAGGCGATGCATAGCGCCTATCGCTCGGCCCGCGAGCTTGAAGAGGACACCGGCGTGACCGTCATGGGGCAGATCCCGGTGATCCCCGGCAAGGACCGCGTGGACATCCTTGATTATCTGGTCAGCAAGCCGTCCTCTGCCGCGATGGAGGCGATCCGGAACCTTCGGACCTCGGTGTTGTTGTCAAACGTGGACAACCCGCCGCAAGTCATCATGTCGACGTCGAGCATTCCGGGCGAGGGCAAGACCACGAATTCGCTGGCGCTGGCGACCAACCTTGTCGGGACCGGGAAATCCGTTCTGCTGCTGGAAGGCGACATCCGGCGCAATACGCTTCTGGAGTATTTCCCCGAACTGAAGGGGCGCAAGGGGCTGGTCTCGGTCCTGTCCGGCGAGGCCGGATTCGACGATGTGGTGGCGCTCGATCCGAAAACCGGGGTGTCGATCCTGATGGGGCAACGTTCGACCACGAACGCGGCGGATCTGTTCATGTCCGACACCTACATGAATTTCATCGACGAGATGCGCCGGCGTTTCGATTACATCATCATCGACACGCCGCCGGTTTTGGTGGTGCCCGATGCGCGGATCATCGCGAAATCGGCCGATGCGATCCTGTTCACCGTGCGCTGGGACTCCACCGCGCGCGGGCAGGTCGAAGCGGCGCTGCAAATGTTCGAAACGGTGAACCAGCGCGTCACCGGGATTGTGTTGAGCCAGATCGATTCCGAGGAAATGAAACGCTACGGCTATGGGGGCAAATATGGCCGCTATGGGTCCTACGGGGCCTATGGTGGCAACTACTATACCGAGTGATCCTCTGCGGGCCCCGGGGACGGGTGCCCGCAGAATTGACCTTATGGAATGAACGGCCTCCCGTCAGCCTGTCGCGATCTTCGCAGGGCTGGCGGAGAGGGGGCGCCCCGTCAGATCAATTCCACGGCGACGACGTTGTTTTTCTGCGCGAGGAGTGCTGCGTTGGAGAGGCCGACATATCCGAGCCCTGCAACTGCTATTTTCATCCTTTGGCTCCCTGCCCGCGGGCATAGACATCTTCGT
>NZ_JARHUH010000017.1:0-40277 GCF_029222945.1 Paenirhodobacter sp. CAU 1674
TTTGGCTCCGGCGGTAGGGATCGAACCTACGACCAATTGATTAACAGTCAATGAAAAATACATATAATTCAATAACTTAGATGATTTTTTATAATATTTGCAGTCTTTATATTTCAATGGCTTACCGTGTCTACTGCGGTCCGACGACCCACGCCACCAGCGCAGCATGCCGACTGCGGCATTCCCGCTTTTCAGACCGATCACGACCCCAAAACACTTCGACCTCGGCCCCGTTCAGATCCCGCGCCGGGAGCGCCACCGGGTCAGTGCACGGCACCAGCAGCGATGCTGGAGGGGTGGGCGGCGGAAGCTCGAATTTTGCAGCATCACCGGCGCCGCAGCCGCTCAACGCGGGCAGCAGGCAGGCCGCCACCAGAGGTTTGATCCGCATTTGCCATGTCCTCCAAATCACGCGCCAGCGCGGCGCTCTGTTGCTCTGCCGTCAGACGGGCCACCTCGGCCGCTGCGGCGCGCTTGTCAGCTGCGGCGCGGGCGTCAAGCTCGATCTGTAGCGCCTGCTGCGCGGCACGGAGATCATCGGCGGCCTGCGCGCCAGTGCGCCAAGCATGGACCGTCCAGCCAGCAGCGAATGCCGCCAGCAGCGCGGCGGCTGCTGCGCCTGCACGCCACGTCATCGCATTGCCTCGACAACGCGGGCCCTAAGGCCGTCACCGACGCGCACGGGATCGCTAGGGGCAGCCATGCCAGGCAACCACGAGATATCCCACTTGCCGCGCTGCTTGATGCCAAGCGTCGGTTGCACCTCGGCGTGGCTCAGCACCGTGCGCCGCGTCACCTGGATACCGTGGTCACGGCACAGCTGCGCCGTCAGCTCGACCAGAGCGTCGATCTGCAATTCTGTCATCGGCGCGCGCCCGGGCGAAAATGGCCGCTCAGATGCACCGGCCATGCCGCAAACACCGATGCCGATAGCTCCTGTGTTGGCGTTGAGAGTGTGCGCGGCATAGGCGCCTAATTTTGGAGTGATATTGGCCTCGACGGGCCAGCGGCCGCGATGCACTTGGCCGTCACGGTCGATCAGGTAGTGATAGTGCTGACGGTCCAGATCGCTCGGATACCCACCGCCAGCCGTCCAGTGCCAATGCACGCGCGTCAGTCCAGTGCGGCTCATTCATTCCCCTCCTTTGGCCACGGGATATCGAACATTCTGCTGGTGAAAATCTTGCCGTCGCAGTTGTGCCTGCGATACATCACGGCGCGGTCTGGCCACGGCTCAGGTGAGGTGATTATCCACGCGCCGAACGCCTGCGGAGCGCTGGACGCAGGGCGGCTATCCGGTGTGCCTGAAGGCTCGTCTGCCCGGAAATCAGCGGCCAAAACGATGCCATCGACCACCACCTGCGCCAGTGGCGCGCCAACCGTCTGGCAATCTCGCGGCTTGACCAGAGTGCCGGAGACGCGGATTTCCAGCGCCGTTGCGCTGACCGTCAGCACGCGCACATCGCGCACCGGACTTTGCATGGTCACATCGCGCCACCACTGCGTGCTGCCGATCACCCCCATGATCGGCGCGATCACGGCGACATAGAGCAGGATCAGCGGCACGGCTGACCGCCAAATTGCGACCTCACGGCGCAGGGCGCAGGTGACGCGCGATTTAACCGTTGTCATCGTCGCCGCCCCAACGCTGCACGCGGCTCTCAAATGCCGCGATGGCAATTTTCGCCGTGCTCATCCCCAGCATCCCGGTCGTAAACGTGGCAGCGTCCTGCGCCCCGTCGCCGAGCGGCCCCAGCAGTTTTTCCAGAAGCGCCAGCGTGACCGGGGCAAAATATGCGGCAAACACCGCGCCACCGATGGCAGCCGTGATGCCATCCAAAACCCGCCGCCGCCCGCGCCCGATCAGCCACCAGCGCACCAAGCCACCAGTTGCACCAGCGACGTATGCCCGCCCAGCCTCACCGCCGAGCCAGACAAGCCCGGCGGTTGCATAGAGGATCAGAGACCCCCAGAAATTGTCAGTCATTTTATACCACCGCCCACACCACAACCGGCGTTTCAGGCTCCGGCCTGCACAACGCAGGCAGTGCCTCGATTGCAGCCATCACCTCTGGATCGTCGGTCAGGACGTTGAGGTGATAATCCGGCGAGACGGACATGACCGGGTGCTCAACGCCATACTCGTCCGTATAGGTATCGCCTGTCGGCAGGGCCAGTGCCGGGAGCGGCATGACTGCGGTATGCGCCGACTGCGCCCAGATCGTCGTGCCGTCCTCGTCTGTTGCTGTCAGCAGCGGCATGGCGGCAAATGCGGCGGCCTCGTTGGCGAATTTCAGGTAAAATGGCACCATGGTCACACCCCCGTCACGAGGAATTCTGAGCAGAGAAGGCGGGCCGGGACGCTGCCAGATACAGCCGCACCGATCCGAGCTATCGTGGGCGGGGTGTAGCCGCCGCTACCAGCTGCGCTGACCACATCGCCGTTGATTGTTCCGCTGATTCCGGATGCGGAAAAGATCAGGTCTACGTCGAGCACGTCACCGATGCCAGCGCCCGAGTAAGCAGCGACAACCTGCGAAACACCTGCGGAATAGACCTCTGCCTTGAAAGACCCCGCTACGGTGTCGCGGTATAGAGCGATCCGGTCGTCGTTGTTTCCATCGTCCACCTGAAACACCCGATCATATCCCCCCGTGACCGCCTCCATCCGGAACGTCCCGCGCACACGCACACCGCCCGACACGTCCGCAGTGATCGGCGCGGTGACCAGATCGGCGGCCCGCGTTGCTGCTGCACCAGAGGTATAGATCCTAGACGTGGGAATTGCACCGATTTCGAGTTGTGCCCCGGCATACTCAGCAGACGACCCTACCGGATTATTCCACGGCCAAAGTCCGCCGCCGCCGTGTAGCCAAATGTAACCTGCGGTTGCGCTACCTGTGGCAGTCGCGGCAATCCAGAGCAGATACCACCCATCACCAGCATATATAGAGCCTGATGTGACTGCGCTCCCGTTGAACGCCCCATAGACAGAACTGCCAATCGAGCCGGAGGGTTCCATCCACACTTGCAGCCCAGCGTTCCACTGGAATTTTGCTCCGGTCCCTGTTGACCTCACAAACGCCGACAGGCAGTATTTAGACCCAACGACAGCACCAGATGCTATATTTGATGTTAACGCATAGCCTCTGTTTGTGATCCCTGTAGTCGTCCGGGCGATACGCAGAGCCGCACCTGTGACGGATACAGCCGACAAAGTCGCGGTGACCGTTGCATCATACAACACGACGCCGTCAGGGTTTGGGTCACTCTGCATTGCGAGATTTGTAACCCCAGCCTCGACCAACACAGCGCGTTGGCCATCCAGACAGCCCCAACGCAGCGTGTTCGCGGCGTATGCGAGGAGAGAGCCAGCGCAGTTGACCGCGTAGCCGCCGGTGAGGTTGGCGTTGGATAGGCCGGGAATGAACAACGGATGAACTTTTTGCATGGCGATGCCAAGGCCAAGACCGATCCGCATCACGTCACTCCAACCCGATGACGGTTGCAGTGGTGCCGGTGGCCAGCACGCGCACGACGCGGATCGGGATGAACTCGCATTCCAGAACGGGGATCACCACCTCGGTTCCCGCGGCATCACGGATCGCAAGGTTTCCGCCCGTCAGCACCCGCAGTGCGCGCGGGATGACCGGCAGATTTGCGTCATCATTCGGGGTGATCAGGTGTATACGCGATGCCGGAGATGACAGGTCCGGGGCGTGGTATTTGAAATTGTCATTCATGATTGACTCCTGCTTTCATGGGTTTGTTGTGGTGGATACTGCCTTTGATCGTCACCTGGCCGTGGCCCGCGCCACGAGCGCCCAGTTCGCAACCGTTATGGCGGTCATGCTGTTGGTCGTTCTGGACACGATTTTCGGAGTGCTGAAAAAATCGACACCGATATGCGTGGCATTGACCCAGATCGGGTGAAGTGACGTATCCCCGGAAGTCGACATGTTGGGGGACATGGTGACTTCATCGCCGATCGAATAGCCAAGCTCTGCCGTGATGCAGCGCAGGGAAATCGACCATTGGTTGGGCACGGCACCAAGGCCATGCGCCCACGTTTGCGCAGCGCCGGCAACGTCGATCGCGGTATTCAGGCTTTGGTATGCCGGGAACCGGGCCGCAGTCACGGTCATCAGCTGCACCGGACTGATCGTCGCCTGTCCGTTATCTTCGGCGGCCAGCCACGCCGCATCGTCCTTGTAGAAGTTCAGTGCGTTCAGGACGGCCAGATCACCAAGGACAAGAGCCGCGCGACCGGCTGCGGCGTCGGCCAGCGCGCGGAAGGTCTTACCGAACGCACCAAACCCAAGGTTCGTCAGGGCGGTATCGACGCTTTGCAGGTCCGACAGATTGAGCGACTTGCGCAGTGCCAGCTCGATGCCGGCACTGAGCGCGGCCCAGCTGTCACCATCCCAGATCTTCATCAGTGCCTGCGTGGTGTCGTAATACAGCGCGCCGGCAATCAACGCGTTTCCGTCATTGTCCAGTGCAGGCTCGGATGCCTTTGCCCCAAGATAGCGATCATCGAAGCTGTCCAGCACCGCCTCTGTCATCGCCTGCGCGGTCTGTGCGGCCAGCGCCGATGTCGCGGCGTTAGATGCGGCCGATGCGGCATCCGATGCACTCTGGGCGGCGCCAGCGATCTGTTCCGCACTGGGGCCGTTTTCAAGGCCAAGCCCGTCAGCGCGGATGATCGGCACGCGGTTCGGCTCCGGGTCGTAGGCGGCCAACGCGGCACGGCCGCGGATCGTGGCGCGCAGCTGTTCGCGCAACTCCTGCACGGCCATGGTCAGACGGTCGAGCTGGGCTTCCATGCCGACCTCACGGTCACCATAGCGCGCTTCCCAGCCTTGCGTGGCGACGGTTTCGCGGTCGATCCACAGATCGCGCCCCGCATGCGTGGCAGCAGCGGCCGTGCTCAGCACGATATTGCCCGTGCTGGCCGAACTGGCCGGCGTCACGGTGAAATCGTCCCCCTCGGTCAGCTGCAGCGGCACCCCGTCGACGACGGCATGCACCCGGATCGCGCCCTCGATGTAGGGGCTGGAAATCTGATAGGGGCCGACGCCGGCCACAACGTAAGGATCTGTCTGGACGAAGACATCAAGGGTCATGGCGCAAAGCCTCCAAGCGCATTGGTAAGGTCTGGCAGGCGGTCAGGCGTGGCACGGCCGCGCCTCCACCAGCTTTGAGTGCCGTAGTCCTTGCGCAGCTTGGCTTCCTGCCGGCGCCACATGGCTTCTGCCTCGGGGTCCAGGAAGGGCTGCAGCTGATCCCAGACCATGCGATCCAGCGCAAGGCGCGTCGGCAGCGGGATCAGCGGCTGGAAGGTGGCAACGGGGTTGTAACGGCGCGCCATGTTCACCACGTCGCGGCCGATCAGCGGATCCTTGCCCTCTGCGACGCGGGTGGTATTCGAGGCAACGGCCCGCAAAATGTCACCGCCAAGACCGACCACAGGGCCGCCGATTGTCTCTGCAAAACCACCGCCGGCGCGGCTGGTCGAGCTGGAAAAGAAATCCCCGAATATCCCAACGCCACCACCCTGCAGCAGCGCGGCCGCCCAGAAGCTTTCACTGTCCATTGGGCGCGGGTCGCGGCCCTTCGCCAGTTCCTTCAGCTGCACGGCCAGTCCGCCCATCAGGGTCATCATGGCGACGTATTTCGTCACATAGACGGCGCGGTTCCAGTTTCCCTGAATTTCGGCAACACGCTGGATCTGGTTGAACATCACCGACATCGAATAGGACTTATACATGAGGGTGGAACGCAGCAGCTCGCCACCCACGGATCCCGGCCGTGCATCGCCCACGATGGCCGCGCGCCCGCGCAGGCTGGTCGACGGGATCGAATATTCGACATGATCCTGCACCAGCGCGCCGAAGCGGATCGCGATATCCTCGGTCTGATCGCGGGGCAGGGGGCTGTGTTCCAGAAACCATGTCGGGTTCAGGTGCTGGCCGCCGGTCGCGTCGGTATAGATCGCGGCCGGGTCGCGGATCGCATCCCAATCGGTTGCGCCAAAGCCCCGGTTTTCCATGTAGGTGCGCAGCTTCGGATCGAGCTGGTCGAAACTGCGCCCGGCCAGATCCGCCAGATCGCTGCCGAAGGCCGCAGCCACAGCCACGCGCGAACGATCGGTCAGGAATGACAGGCCATTGCCGCGCAGGACAGCGTTGGTGATGCGGCTGGTCAGTTCCGGCGCCCAGATATCGCCCATGAACCTTGCCTGCGCGTTCGAGGCGTCAAACCAGGTGTCCATAATGAAGCCAAGATCGCGGGCTTTCTGCGGGTTCATGCCGGCCAGAACCTCGCCGAACAGCTCCTTGATCGGCGCATCCTTGTTCAGCCCGATCGCCTGCGATGCGGTGCGCATCGACACCAGATCGGTGACCTGACTGAGCGGGGCGCCGCCAAGCTGCGCGGCCGTCATCAGATTGCGTGCCCCGGCAAGAAAACCCGCCAGCGCCTGATCATGCGGACGGTTCGCAGATCCGTTCAGGATCTTCAGCATGACGCGGGCCTGGTTGCCCTTGCGTTCGATCTTTCGTGCGGCCTTGACGCCAAGGGCGCCATCGCTGCGCGCAACATCCCGGGTCATCACCTGGATTGCATGTTCCAAACCGGCCGTCGGGTTCGGTCCGAAGCTTCGCATCAGGCCGATATCGCGGGCCATGCCGCGCAGATGGCCGATCACGCCATCGAACGGGTTGGCCTTGCCGAAGGCCTCGTTATAGGCCCACCAGTCATCTGCCGATTTGAAATGCAGCACACGATGACCCAGGCGCGCGTTCTTCAGCGCGGCGGCGCCAAGGCCCATGCTGGCCTCGCGCTTCGACCAGCCGTCGCTGATCAGATTTTCGTAGATCGGTTCAAGAAATTCCTTGGCATCGGCGCGCAATGGCTTGGCGCCAGCTGCCACGACAAACGGCTTGCCGGTCTTGAAATTTTCCATGCGGTGCCAGTCGAGCCCATTGTAGACCCGCTCAAACCAGTCCTTGAAACCAGCCTTCTGGATCTTGGCGCCGTCATGGCTGTGCGGCAGCCCGAAATCGTCAAGCCTGCCGATGTCCATGCCATAGCTGTTGGCCAGCGATCGGGCCCGTTCGTATTGCTGCAAGATCGCCTGCGCGACCTGCTTGGCGTTGGCATTGCCACTGTCTTGCAGGTGCAGTTCCTGCACGATCTCTTTCAGGCCGGCGCGATCGCGCACCCGGCCCAGAATATCCGTGCGATGCTGTTCCAGGAATTGCTGGATACCGCCCATGAACTGGCGTTCCAGCCCGCGGATCTCTTTCTCGGTCCATTCCAGATCCTTCAGGATCAGGTCTGGGTCGGTCTGGTGGGCATTGGCATAGCGCGCGTCGTTCCGGGTCATGGTCTGCAACTGGCGCAGCGTGGCGTGGCGGCGTGCCTTGGCGCGCTTCATGAAGCTTTCGACCACCTCTTCGCCGGCGGCGATGCGCGCGTCCGCATCGGCATAGCCGGTCAGCTTGTAGCGATCGACCAGATCCAGATATTCCTTCTCGGCCAGCTGGGCGCGCGCGGGATCGACGGTTCCGGCCTGCACGGCCGCGCGCAGACATGCGTCAAAATTCATTTTGGAACCCCCTTCAGCATGCAGCTGGACATCGCGGCGATCAGTGACTGGTCCTGGTCAAGGTCATCCAGCACCTCGCCCACGGTAACGGTGGGCGCATCCGGGCCCTCGCCCAGGCGGATCTCGGTCTGCGGCGCATCGGCCCAGTTCGTGCGCACGTCATTCATCACCACCACGTCCTTGTCTGGCGCGGCATGATCGCCCATATTCGCGTTGGTATCGGCGTTCTGGCCAGCTGTGTCATCCAGGGCTCGAATAGCGCCGGTGTCCGTCGTGGCGGCGCGGCCGGTATCGTTCTTCTCGACAGCCGCCCGCATTTCGCCGGCAAGCGCATCGTCCGCGCGCTCAACGGCGGGGCTGGATGCGCCATCCGCGAAGCGCGCTACATCCACCCCGGAAACATCACCCAGCGGCTCCACGGGCGGCGTTTGATCCTGTTCCGGGGCCTTGGCGTGGGTGAATGCCGTGCGGGCATCATAGCCCTCCACGGCCCGCTCCAGCGCCCGCACAGGCGTGACGACATCTTCCAGCAAGCCTTCCATGTCTGCGCGACCAACGGTGGCGGCCTCGGCGGCGTAGCGGCGCAGGATCTCGCCGGTGGCCTCGGGGCCGCGCGCGCGCTCACCTTTGTAGAAGACATCCAGCAGCGCCTCGGTCATCGGATCCCGTTTGCCGAACATGTCGGCCTGGGACAGGCGGTCGCGGATCGCGGCGATGACGCTTTGCCCCTCGCGGTTTGCCAGGCGTGCGCGGGCGATCATCCGCACGGTTTCCATCAGCTGATCGGTGATGTCGAATTCAGCGCGCACATATCCCGCCTCGACCATGGACCGGAACGCCGCCCAGTCTGGCGCCAGATCCTCAAGCATCCGCAGGATGCTTTCGATCGCAGGGCTTTCGGTCTCGGCTACCAGCTTCAGCAGATCGTCGGCCCCGAATGCCCGCGCGAACAGCGACTGGCGCAGGCGGCGGATCCCGTCGATGTTCAGTCGCCCATCGGCCGTCAGCAGCGCGGCCCGTTCTGCCTGCGGCATCGTGGCCAGCATGCGGCGCACGAACTCGGTGTTCTCCGGTGTATTCAGACCCTTGCCCGGCTGATAGGCATCAAAGCTGCGCGCGGTCAGGAAGTCCGCATCCAGGCGTGCCTGTTCGCTTGGTGCCATCCGCCCGATCGAGGACACGTTGCTTTCGCGGATGAACGCGCGCCGGGCATCCGGGTCTAGCGCCGACACGCGCTCGGCGATCAGAACCGGCTTGCGCACATCATCTGGGATGTCGAACTCCTCGCGGATCCGCGCGACATAGGCGTCATAGACCTGCGGGTTTTCGGTGATCGCGCGGCCTAGCGCCATGACACGGCCGTTTCCGCTTTCGACTACCATATCCGGTCCGACGACGGGCGCGCCACGGTCGCTTTCCGGGCCCGGCATCAGCCGCGCCGGATCGAGGTTCGCCGCCAACTCTGCGACCTGCAGATCGCTTGCGGCCCGCGTGCGATCGCGCGGCTGCAAATCGCCGGTGGCGGCCTTCAGCTGGTCAAGGTCCACCACACGGTAACGCACCTCGACACGGGTTCCAGCGGGCGTGGTGACCTCATTGAACCTGGTGGTGAAGGGGCGGCGCCCGGGCGTGGCTGCGGTCCCACGATAGGGTCCAGGCTCGGACGGAACATAGCCGGCATAAGGGCCACGATACCCTTCCCACGCGTCTGTCCCTTGCGCGCGGTAAACCCATTGACCAAGTTTTTCCTGCAGGTCTGGCGTCATCACCTCGTCGCCGCGCAGACGCAAGGCCTCCTTCGCTGCGCGCAGGGTCTTTCCGACGATCTGATAACCGCCCATCGGCGTTGCGACCCTGCCGATCTGCGACTTTACCCATTGGGCATAGTCACCGTTCGGATCCGAGAAGGCGATCGCCTCATCGACGGTCATTTCGGTCAGCTTCACATGCGCGAAAGGGCCACCGTCACGGTTCGAGAAGGCGAAAAGGGCATCGAAATCGCCACCGCTTTCGCCCGCAAAAATCCCCCCGCGGATCGCTTCCCAGTTTGCAGGGGCGTCTTTTGCGATCATTGGCATGGCGCGTGCGACAGGCGGGGCGACCGGCACTTCTCGGCCAGACCGCAGCGCCAGCTCGGCCGCATCGACGGCCATCTGACCGTCCAGCCCACCACCCTCTGCCGCCAGCATTGCAGCCTCATCCATGCGGCGCCCGATGACGTAATCGAGCGCACGCGCACCACCGCCAAGCACGGCCGCGAAGCCTGCGCCGGCCAGCGCGGCCGTGCCGATCTGCATGATCGGGTTTGGCGCCTCCAGCCCCAGATCATCCGCTACACGGCGCTGCTTGATCACCTGCGGGACCTCAAGCGCGGCGTTGATTGCGCCTTCCGCAAGCACAGCCATGCTGAAACTTTTCGCGCCGCCCCCGATACCGAGGAACGGGGCAGACCATTCATCGGTCAGTGCGCCGACCATCTGCCCGGAAAACTTCGCGACGGTGCTATCTCCGCGCCCCAGCATGGCCTCATTGTCGGCCAGCTCTTTTTGGCGGCGGCGCGTCACCTCGGCCTCGAACTCTGCGCGTGAAGCCGGCAGATTTCCGAATGCGACAGGGTCGAACTGGCGGCCAAGCTGGATCTTTTCGAACATGGTGTCCATATCCGCCCCGGAACGGATGCGGCGCACGCTTCCAGCGTCTGGCAAGGGGGCGCCGCCGATCATCGGGGTGCTGTCGATCGCACGACCGATTTCGGCCTGATCCGCATCAAACCCGCGGCCGGTCAGGGCGCGGTTCATGTCTTCCTGCAGCGCGCTTTCGATCCCCGCCTTCCAGCTCCAGCTGTCCGAACGGATGTAGTAATCCTTCACCGATCCGATCGCCTGGTCGATAGCAGAAGGAAGGGGGCCATCAAGCGCTGGTGTGACGTTTCCGGATCTGGATTTCAGGGGCCAGTTCATTGTGTGATTGCCCCATGCAAACCGCCACCCGCATCCGAACGACGAACTGCAGCCTGCTCTGCTTCGCTGATCGTTTTGAACCGTGGAAAGCGCTTTCCGCTGGTTTGCTCATACCGCCGCGCGAGTGCGATTGCCTGTTCTTGTGGCAGCTCAATAGAAGTGCCATCTTCGCGCCACCATAGGCTTGGGATATTCCAGATTTGTCCGTCCGGGCTTTCTGTCGTGATGACAATCTCCGTCGAAAAACTTCCGTCACCATTGTCTCTCGCCGTATTTTTCATCGGGTCAAATGGGGCGAACGGTGGAGTTTTTGTTGGCGACGTTTTGCCTTCTACAAAGACATCGACCATCTTCTTCAGATCGACCAGGTAGGGCTTGCCGTCATCGCCATAAAGCGCCTCAAGCCGTCCGGTTGCCGGGTTCTCGACCACCATTTCATAGGCGCTGCCAGTCACCTGCCGCAGTGACAGGCGGCTGAAGGTCTTGGCATTGATCGGCTGTCCACCGGCGCGCGGCGTGTTTCCGCTGGCCGATATATCGCGCCAAGCCTTGTCGACCAGCTCTCCATCCGGCAGGCCTGCGCGCAGGACATCAAAGGCATCTTCGACATCAGCGCCGCTCATGCCCTGCGGCATCAGCGTCAGCTGGCCACGGATCTTCTGCACACCACCCCGCGCATCGCCGGATTTGAACGATCCCGTGCCGCCCATGACCTCATGAATGGCCTGCTGATAAAGCTCTTCGTTCAGGGCTGCGTCTGTCGCGTTCGGATCACCGCGCCGGCGATAGGCATAAAGCGCGTCTGCCGCAGCGATGATCTGGTCACGCACGGCCGCCTCGTCGGCCCGGCCATCGACCGTGCCATCCTCGAAAAGCGTGTTGAACTCGCGAAAGAACGCATCCCGCCGCATCGGCGCTGCGGGCATTCTGGTGTCCTTCGCGTCCAGCGCACGCTGACCGTCAAAGATCTGGCGCGCCAGCGTTTCGTTGCCACCATGCGCAATCAGACCGCCGACATAGGTGAAAAGCGGATCGGCCCCGATTTCCTCGGCGGCATCCTCGGCGACGGAGCCAAGCGCCACAGCCATCGCACTTGCCAGTTTCGCGCGCTCAGCCGGGCTGCGCTCGGCGGCAACCGCCGCTTTCCAGGCCTCGGCCTCGTCCGGGCTGAAAAACTTGACGTCTCTCGTATAGCCAGCATCGCGCAGCGAGGTCGCATAGTTGGCCCGACCGCGCAGCGACACTGCCAGTTCGTCCGGGGTCGCATTCAACGGATCTGGCAGATCCGCCGCGGGCTTCAGGCCGATCTCGCGTGCATAGGCAAAGCGATCGTCGCGGAACCCGGCTTCGGCGGCCGCGATGCTTGACTGCATCGCTTCGGCTAGATCGGCCTCATAGCCCTTCTCGATCGGCAGTGCCTTGGCCTCTGCCAGACGCTTGCGCTGTTCGGCAAGGGGCAGCGCGGCAAAACCAGGCATGTGTTGATGCAAAAGTTTCGCATGGGCATATTGCCGCGCCTCGGGCATGGCGGCCACCTCGGGGTTTTGCAGCAGCGCCTCGGCGTCATCCACGCCAGACCAGTCGCGCCCCTTGCCGAAGACAGAAATTCCGTCTTTCAGCACGTCCTTGGCCGCTGACAGATGTTCTTTCGCGGCGCGCTCAGCCTCGGATTGTGCTGCGGTTTCCGCGGCTGCGATGGCACTGGCGGCACGGGCACGAAACCCTTGCATGCGCTCGGGGTCCATGTGCCCAAAACCTGCCTCTGCCCCACGGTCGATTGCCGCGATCAGAGCTGCCGGATCGTCCGATAGCAGACGTGTGGCCCTGGCGGCCTCCATGTCTGCGGCCGCGCTCTGACGCCGTGTTTCGGCATCTTCCGGCGTGATTGTGCCGGATGCCACAAGATAGCTCAGGTGGTCTTCCAGCTGCGCCATATACGCCGCCTGCGTTTCCGGGTCCGCCGTGGCACCGGTGCGCACCACCGTGTCAGTGGTTCTCGCCAGCGTGGCCATGCGTTGCGACTGGCGCAGTTCGATCGCGCGGGCACCCAGGGCGAAGCCATGCGAGGTGCGCAGCTCGTCGAACATCAGACCGGCATCTTGCTGATTGCGCTGGTCAAGATTGCCAAGGATCTGTGCTTTCAGCTCGTCAGTGCGCGGCTTGAACTGCTGATCGACGGCGTCCGGGTCGCCCATCTGCTCGAACTCAAGACGGATGGCGTTCATGCCTTCCATCATATCGACGCGGGCAGTCTGCAGCTCGCGCTGCAGCCGGTCGGTTTCCATGGCCTTACCGACTTGCGCCATGCGGTCCCCGAAGGCGGCAAGCGTTGCGCCGGCATCGGACTGCGGCACGGGAACATTGGCCAGCTGCGGGGCGCGTCCGGGGGAAATCCCGGCCTTTGGGACAGTCAGGCTCATCGCACCACCCTGGTGTTCATTCCGGGCCACAGGTCCGGGGCGGCGGTCAGCACCTTGTCTGCGGCGCTGAATGTGCCCTTCAGCAGTGAACTGGTGGCCTCGGCGCGCGCGGCCGCCTGCGAATAGCTCAGCTCGGTCTGGCGGGCCTGCCCGGTGGCGCGGATCGACTGGCTTTCAAAGCTCATCTCCTTTGCCGCCACCTGACCCAGCATGATGGCGGTGGGGCTGTCCATCTGCACACCACGCGCAGCCAGTTCGGCGCGCTGCTGGGCGATCTGGCTGCGGAAGGCGGCGCGGGCGCGATTGTCCTGCACCGTGGTCATCTGCGCCTCGATGCGCTTTTGCTCGCCGATCATGGCAGCCTGGCCTTTGGCGGCCTGATAGCCCATGATCCCCTGCGCAAGGGATCCGGCAACACCCAGTATCGTGCCCGCCGTCTGCAGAAACCCGCCCGTGGTGGCGGCGGCTGTGGCGCCGGCCGCGGCCGTTGCGCCGGCTGCGGTGGCGCCCCCTGCGCTCAGGGCTGTCATCAATGGTGCAAGCGGTCCGATACACATCAGCGCGTGGCCCCCGTGATTGTGGGCACGAGCCCGGTGATTGTCAGGGGCGCACCGCCGTGCGGTTCGATCCGCAGGCTGACTGCATCTGACATGCCGCAGGTGACATCGACAGATCCGATACCGGATACTTGCGCCGACAGGTCCGCGCTGACCTGACGCGGCACGATCGGCCGGCGCTCGCGCAGGCGATCCGGGGCACCCAGGTCGCGCTCGACCGCGCGTAGATACCCCTGCGAGGTGCGCAGCATCGAAATTCCGACGCCCGGGGTCAAACGGCGCTTGCGGCCGCTCGTGTCGCCAGACGGTCCAGCAGCCTGAACATCAAGCGTTTCGGCATAATGCGTGTCGTCGAACAGGCCGACGACACCTGTCGTCGCGGGTTGCGCCAGGGTGACTTCGCCACTTTCCCCAACAAGGATCGGCCCATATTCGCCGCCATCCGTCCAGGCATAGACAGACTGTCCGACAAGATGCGGCAGGGCGATCGTGGTGATGCCGCCCGGCGCGTTGATGCGCACCGACGAAAACAGGTGGCATGCCTCGAAGGGGTCTGCTTCTCCGGTCAGATAGGCATGCACGTTGGCAAGCTCTTCGACCATGCACACGGTCTCGCCACCAATCGAACGCTCGACCGCGATCAGAACAGCATCAGATCCCGCCTCCAGCGCGGGGGTCACCGCCATTGCGCAGATAAATCCGCCGGCTACCGGGTGGGTTGCCCAGCCCAGAACATCCTCGCCGGGCTCGTGCAGCATGGGGGCCAGATCGCCGCTTCCCCGGCGGACCCAGCCCATGCGTTGCGGTGCGGATTGCCAGATGATTTCTTCGAAACCTGCCGCCCCCAAATGTTGCGCGGCCCGGCTCAGGTCGATTGCCCGGTTGGCATCGTCCTGAAACGAATAGCTGATCTGGATCAGGCGGCGCTTGTCACGCGTAATGAAAATCGGGTCGCCATCCGGCACCACAGCCGGAACCCGGTGCGCGCCATGCGAGCTATCGACGCGAAAGACCACGTTGGTGGGGCCGATCACCGCATTGGAACTTTCCGTGCGGCTGGAAAACTCTTGCCCGAGAGCAAAGATATGCAGACCGGAGCGCCCGCTTTTCAGGCCGACGATACGGTTGAGCGATGACTGCCCAGATATGGCGTAGGCGAAGCCCTCGTCGGCCTCTACTCCGGGGGTCATGTCGGCATAATCGCCAACAGTGCTGAACCAGACCGTGCGCGGCTCGTCGGGCGTTGCCGCCGCGACCAGACGCTGATCGTGGATTTCGACACAGGACGGCCAGCCCCGCAGGTCAGACCAGGCACCTTCTGCCCAGCGATAGGTCGGGTCGCGGTCGATATTCGGCGGCAGCGTGCGGATCACGTCTGCCATGGCGGCGGTTGGACTTGAAACCGCGCTGATCTGCACGATACCAACGCCATCCGACATGAACTGCCAATAGACCGACGGGGAAATCGAAACCTGCTGGGTGCCGTCTTCGTGGACCGGGGCATTCACGCCGACATTCTGGGTGCCACCGACAAATGTGTAATCATTGGCGCCGATCGTATAAATATCTTCGGGGGCCTCGGATCCTGTCGCTGGCTTCACGAGGCGATAGATCTTGCCATCGTTACGCATCAGCTGACCGATGTTCACCGTGGTTTCTCCGGTCCAGAGCGGAATATCGGTGTAATGCTCCGGTTCGATGCGGAACATCGCGCCGACATGGCCTGCCTCGAACAGGTTTGCGCTGGCTGTCAGCAGGACGGAACCTGTGGTCCCATTGGCCTTCAGGGTTACGTCCTCGTCCAGATTTTGCGCCTTGAACGGTCCAGTGAATGCCGCATCGCCGATAGTCCAGTTGTCCAGCGCATATCGCGCCAGGCGCTGGATCGGCCGCGCACCATCCGTGATGTAGATCACATCCGCACTTTGCACCCAGCTCAGGTTTTGCAGGCTGTCCGCATCGAACGGGGTTGCCAGCTCATAGGGCACGCCGCCGGTTTCGATCAGCTGACCGTAGCGCCACACGCGCATGATGTTGGGGGTGAACTCCAGCACAAGCGCGTCGTCGCTGGCAAACTGGAACGAAATCAGGCGCGGCCGCGCATTGCCATTGGTATAGCCGCGAAAATAGCTGCCGGGACCACGGGTAAAACCGCCCTCGATCATCGGCAGAAATCCACGGCAGGTCCGCAGCCCGGTCTGGAACCGCAGATAATCCGCCCGAAAGCGCAGGGTTGGCGAGACTTCCCCGGACGAAAATGCACGCTGCGGCGGGGCTGTGCGGGTCATATCTGCACCTCGTCCGCCCAGAACCCGCCATCCGTGCGACCGTCATACCGCCGGGCCGAAGCCGATCCGTTGTCGGCATTCAGCGCCTCTTTGAGAAGCTTGTCTGCCAGCGCCTCGATCCGCTCGATCTTGCTGGCAACCTCCATGTGGATGGGGGCAAGGTAGGCAGCCAACCGCGCAGCCACCGCCAGGCGGAAGCGGGCTGGCAGGATGGCCTCATTGTCGACACCGGCGGTGTAGCGGACGGTCAGTGGCCCTGGCGCATCGGCGCGCAGCAGCATCCCCTTGTCCAGGCGGTAGGTGACATCGCCATCGCTGACCGATTGCAGCCGCACGAAATCACCCGGCAGCCGAAAGACATAGGGCATGGCGCTGTCCTCTGCCAGTCCGACGGGCAGGCTAGACAGCGGCGGCAGCGCGACCATCACGGAGGCGAAAGACCAGTCCCCCGCCTCCAGACATTGGCGCAATGCCAGCGGATACATCTGCGCGGCATCGCGCGCCTTGTCGCTGTCATCCGCAAACGACGAAACAGGCGCCAGCTCCATGTAGCGGAACGCCTGCGAAACGATCATCGAAGTTGCGGTTGCGTCCGCCATGCGCCCTCCGAAAGGTCAGACCGGGCCGGATCCGGCCCGATCCGGTGCTCAGCGCGAGCGGTAGTGGATTTCGAACGGCATGCTGCCGGCGCCCGTCGCATCGGCCGGGGCATGCGCATAAAGCGAAACCACGCCCGAGGCGGGTTCGGCGGCAAGGCCCAGAACCTGCCACAGCGCCAGCCCGTGGTTGGCATCCCCGAAGGCGATGGGCGACACCGTGTTGCCCGACGATTTCGCGACCGAAATCAGCGCATCGGCATCGTCCAGCGTGCCGATCGAAACGGTGGCAAAGCCCCAGTTCTCGACATCGAAGGCCGTGCGGCTGTCGAGGATCGCATGCGCGGGCAGATCGACCAGATGATAGGTCGAGGTTGCACTGTCGGCGGCGCTGTTGGCGACCGTGCCGGTGGCGACGATCGGGCGACCACGGACCAGCTCGGGGTCGGCGTTCTGGATATTGTTGATCCGGTCGGTGACCAGGTTCGACTTGATGGATACGACGCCCATTGCGCCCTCCTGTTAGCTGATGGATGACAAAGGCGCGGCCACCAATGGCGGCCGCGCCAAATGGCCGATCAGGCGGCCTCTTTGCATTCGATCGCGATGACGCCCTTGTCCTCGGCACGCACGCAATCGCCATAGGCATCGACATGGGCATAGGGCAGGTTCTTGGCCGAGGTGTCGTTCCACATCTGGCCGATCAGCCCCTGCCATTCGGCATAGACGATGTTGGATTTCGCGAAGATCGGGCAGAGGCGGACACCCGCGGCCTTGAACGGAGAGCGGTTCGTGAAGATCCAAGTGACGCCCAGAAGGCTGGTCGGCTTGCCGGATTGAAGCTGCTGGATCTCGAAGGCATTCAGGCTCTGTTTCGCGGCGACGGCGATGTTCAGCAGGTCGGTGATCTGCTTCGGCGTGATCACGCAGAACAGCTGATCCATGTTGTCTTCGAGGCCGAAATCCGCCAGATGCAGCTGCTCTTTCGCGGCGATCAGCTTTTCCAGCGTCAGACCGGTATCGCCATGCGCCAGATATTGCGCAGCGGGCAGGGGGGTTCCGACGCCGGGCGTCTTGCCTTCCCGCGCGATCCCGAGGATGCCGCCTTCGGTCACCGAAAACTTGCCGTCGGCGCCCTTCGACACACCCAGGATGAGGTCGGCGATACCACGATTGACGGCCATCGTATGCGCGCGCACATAGGTCGAGGTCGGATCGGTCGCGGTCTTGAACTTGTCTTCCTTGGTGATGTACTGGCCGCTTTCGATCGACGGCGTCAGCACAGCCCACCGGCGGGTGCCCTTGACCGGGTTTTCCGGGTTGCGCCGCGACTTTTCCTCGCCGCGCGAATATTCGACCTGATCGAGCAGGTCGGAAACCGACTGCGCTTCCCCGGTCGCGGGGGCGACGGTAACGGCGTTCATCAGCGGGTTCTTGGTCTGTTGTGCCACCATCTGGACCGAGGCGGCATATTGCAGCTTGTGGTGCTGCGTCACTTCCAGGGACATGATCCCCTCCATTTGAAAACTGACGATGTTCTGTGAGTTCTCGGAAGGGGTGCCCGATACCGGACCCTGCCTGGGCGAAACGCTCGCCTGGGCGGCAGTCTGTTGCTGCTGTCAGTCGGACCCGGCGAACCGGGGTGCCCGTCATCTCCTAGCGCTACCAGCGATTTTCAAAACTGCTAGGATTTTTTTTTCGCCCCGGCGCGAACCGGGGCGAAACTCAGTCCATGGATTTGACAGCGAAACCTTCTGTATCCATCATCTCCCGCACAGGCATTCCAAGCAAACGCAGGTCATTCCAGTCATCTAACAAAGGGAATGGCGCGGCCTCGCGTGCAAGCTGTAAAAGTGTTTCTCGCCCAAGGCAGACGGCCAGTGACTCCGGTGACGCGCCGCGCATGATCATCGCGGCGCGCGCATCAGCAATCCGGTCCAGTAGGTCGGTCCTCATTTTCCACCAAAGCCAGCGACTGCCTTGGTCAGCTGATCGAACTTGGGCCGCAGCCGGTTGATCGCGGCGGTGTCGCGGGCGGCGCTGGCCTTGGCCCATTCACCATCGGGCTTCATGAACTCGGACAGCGCGGCCTCGGCATCGGCGCGGGTGGCGCCAAGGCCTTGCTGGCCACCGTTGGCGCGCAGAAGGTTGTCCTCGCCCATCATCTCGCCGATCTTCGCCATGAACTTGATCACCTGCGCATCGCCACTGTCCTTGGACAGCCGCGCGGTGATCGCCTCGACCGCCTGCATGTCCATTCCGGCAGCCTGCGCCACGGCCTGCGCGCCTTGCTGCGCGCGCGCCAGAACGGCAGGCACCTGATCGCCGAATTCGCGGTTCAGATCGGCCATCATCTGGGCATTCGCGCGCTCATAGCCCTGATCCGCCAGCTCGTTCAGCCCCTTGATCTTGTCGGCATAGATCCCGACAAGGCGGTTGACAGCGGCGGGCGGCAGGCCCTCCTCGAAGGCCACGGTGCGGAATTGCGCCTCGAAATCGCTGTCCCACTGCGCATCCTGCGGCCAGCTTTCTGGTTTCGCGATTTCGTAACCATCCGCAGCCTCGGGCAGGCCAAGCGCCTGCGCATTGGCACGGGCCCATTCGCTATAGGCCTGACCGTCGCCGGGACGCTCGATGATCTTGTCAACGCCGCGCCCGATGTGCTTTTCGGCGCTGCGATGACCGCGCACAAGCTTCGGGATCGCCTGCAGCGGATCGTCTAGGTTCAGCCCGCGTGCCGTCAGCCACTCACGCTCTTCGGCGCTCATCAGCTCGTTGTTCTCAAACCACTTCGCGGCCGGCGGCTCACCCGCCGGCGGAACGGCCGGCGTGTCGCCCGCGGGCGGTGCTGCGGGCGGTTCCGCGGGTAGGGCATCGCCGGCAGGCGGTGCCCCGCCATCATTCGGCGCCCAAAGCGGCATGAAGCGGGTCCAGATCGGCTTGTTACGCATCGTCATCCTCCATCAGGGAATTCAGCTCAAAGATTGACAGGTTCATCAGGGACAGCAGCTGCAGCCCCAGATCTCGGCGCCCGGCCTCATAGGCCAGACGGTATGGGTCGGGCGTCTCGACCTCCGGGACGCCGTGGCTCACGTTCACGGGCTGGGTTGTCAGGATGCCCGCCATGGCCACAACGTCATCGCGCAGCTGCGGGCGCTCTGCCGCTGCCGCCCGCCAACGTCTGGCGATCGGCTGTGCCGCCTTTCGGCTGGCAAACATGGTTCGAAGCATCCCGATTTTGTCGATCAGCATTTTTCTCGTGCCTTTCGCATGGCCGTTTCGATGAAATACGATGGCCGGGGCCCAGGGCCCCGATCCTTTTCAGCCTCTCGCACCACGGCTTCGGCGTGCCGCATGCCATCGGCCACGGTTTGGGCATCAAGCCCGGCCAGTGCGCAGACGCTGCGGAAATCCGCCGTTCCGATCCAGGCGCGCGCCTGATTGGCCAGCAAGCCGTCGCGCGTGGGCAACAGAAGATCGCGCAGCGTGGTCAGGATCACTGCGATCCACAGCTGACGGCAGGCCTCGGCCTCGTGCGATCGGTGGCCCATGTCAGACGCCTTCCATGGGCATTTGACCCGCAGCGGACGCCAGATCCTTCAACGCACCAGCCCCGCTTTGCGCGGCCTGCAGCGCCATCGCCTGTTGCTGCTGTTGCGCGCGGGCCTCGGCGATCTGGTCTGCCGCATCGCGCGACCGCAGCACCTTGGCCGGCGTTCCATAGGCATCTGCCAGCACCTCGACAACGCCATCGGCATCCAGACGATCGGCCGCGCGCGGGTCGATCTGCGCCAGTGGCATCAGCGTTTCCAGCAGCCGCACGGTCGATGCCCCTTGCGAGGATTTGGCGGCGGCGGCGGCGGCCGACTGATAGGTGACCTGCAGGCCAACGCCGCCCATTTCCTCTGGCGGCGGCGGCAGTTGCCCCGCGCGCCACAGGATCGAGAAACGCCGCATGACCTTGGGTGCCAGGAATTCTTCCTGCACCCGGCCCTGATAGGGCGCCCACAGTCGCGCGCGTTCCTCGTTGATGGTCATGACCTCGGTCGCGGTCATGCCGGTGCGTCCCGCAAGGTTCATCAGCGTGAAATGGAATGCATCGCGGATCTCTTCGATCTTGGCCTGCTTTTCCTGCAGGGTCAGATTGATGCCGCCCGTCTGGTTCAGCACATCCAGCATCCGCTGACCACGAATGTTCATGCCGCCATAGACGACCGCCCCCGGCCGGATCCGCCCATCCAGTGGCCAGTCGCCCTTGTCCGGGGCCAGAACGGCCGGATCCGCCGCCATCTGCGCCGCGCGCAGGGTGGCGTCGTCCATCTTGTGGTGCACGCGGGCCGATGCCAGCGCCACGAAGCCGGGCCCCGTGCCGTAGATCGCGCCGGTTTCCACGTCCCAGCGGGGCGCGAAGAACGGCATTTCGTCATAACCGCTTTCGCGCAGCAGGCTGTTCTCGACCTCGCAGGCATAGCGCGATATCCAGCGCTTGCCCTTGGTGCCCAGCATGCCCTGCCGCCAGTCGTCGTTCTTGAAGACGTGGTGATAGAAGGTGATCTTGTCAGTCGATCCCTTTTCGGCCATGTCGATGACCTTCTGCGGCAGCGCGCCCTTGAACATCGACATTGCCGCGGCGGGGCGCAGCTGGAAGCGGCGCACCACCTCCCAGACACGGCCAAATCCGTCGATGTCGTAGCAGACCTCGGCCAAGGACAGCGTGACATCGAGGATCTTGCGTTCGGCCGTCACCACCTCATCGTATTGCGCGCCGTTGCCGAAGGCCGCCAGGTCCGAAAAGATCTGGGTGGTGGCGGAATAGAACGGGCTGACCGCCGCCTGAAAGCTGTTCAGGATGCGGCTGGTGACGGTATCCAGCCACAGTTTTGCCGGGTGCCAGGCGTTCAGATCTTCGTCTTCCGTCGCCAACCCAAACCAGCGGTTTGCCGGGTTCGACAGCTGGCCATAAAGGCCGGCTGCGAAATTCGACTGGGCCGAAATCGGCGCGGATGACAGGGGTTTCAGCATCTGGCGCCCCATCGGATCGTCCGAGGAGAACCCGCCGCGCTGCGGGCGGATCAGCTCGGCGATACCTTCCCAGGTGCCCTCATGCATCGAGCGGTCGGACTTCAGCTCCTGCCAGCGCCGCATCGCCAGCTCTGCCTCTGGGGCCTTTTCGCGGATTGCGCTTGCCTCGTTCATTGCGCGGCCCCGCCCATCTGCGCGGTCGACGGAATGCCCGTCGCCCCGGTCAGGATGTTTGCGGCCGCGCCAGCGCGCCGCCGACGCAGGCGCGCCTCGATGTCGGCCTGTTGGGTCGCTTCGGCATTATCGGTGGCCGCAATCTTCGTCGCCGCGACCTTGGGCGTCTTCACAAAGCACATGTCATGTCCTTTCACAGTGCTGGGTTGGGGCAGCGGGCAGATCCGTTGAAATCCAGACGAACTGGCAAAATGTGTCGCGGCCGGCCGGACCGAAGCCCGGCATGACAGCCTCGGGGATGAAGCCGATCGCCTGCAGCAGGTCGCAGGCAGTCGGGTGCGCCATCCAGGCGCGCGCCTCGATCCGGCGCACACCCGTTTCGGCGGCGAAAGCCGGCAATTCCCGGCGCATCCGCACGGCGGCCTGCGCAAGAGACCGGCGAAAACGGCGATGATCGCGCGCCAGCAGCGCCGCACCTGCAACGCCTGCCTGTCCGGTATGGGACAGACCAAGCACGGCGAAGGGTTCGCCCGCCCCGGAGAACAGCACCCAGCTGGCCAGACGCGCGGCATTCATCGCGCGCCAATCAGCCCACAACTCCAACGCCGTGGTGGACTGGCCCCGCGTCACCGTGGCTTCCATCAGGTCGATCGGGTCAAGCCGGCTCAGCACTGCGTGGGCTGCATAATCCTCGTAGGGGCGGGCGGTGATCATTGATCGTCGCCCTCCCAGTTATGCGGTGCATGAAATCCGGCAGCATTACGATGCCCTCCGCCACCGAACTTCGCCGCGATCTGCGCGACATCGAGGCCGTCGTCGCCGCGCGATCGCAACGAGAATGCGCGCCCCTTCGGTCCATCGAAATATGTCGCTGCGAATGGATTACCCTCCGCGAGTTTTCCAGCAGTGTCAGAGGCCAGTGCATATGGGGCGTTGGCTACGGGGACTCGGTGCCCGCCGATGATCATGTAGCGGAAGGAATCTGCGACCTGTTCTACCAACTTGTCGTGCGCGCGCAGGATGGCCGCGCCTTCCTCGGTCATCCGCCAGATGTCTTCGTCAGCCTGCATCCGCGCGGCCAGATCATCCCAGGCGTCCCAGTTCAGATCATGCGACCCGATGACGGCGTTGATTTCGCGGCTGTCCTCCATCGACCACCACCACAGGTCGCGGTCGGCAACATACTCGACCAGCAACGGACGGGCGCCTTCGTTGAAATAGTCCCAAGCGAGTTGAGCGCCGCTGCGAGTCATGTCGAAGATGGCGAAAACATTCTCGACCGGGTCCGCCTCGATATGCGCCAGCAGATCCGCGTAATTGAATGACGGGTGATCCTGAATTGGAGGCTCTAGCAGATGCGACAGATCGCCCTCGGCGGTCTTGTGATGGTCTAGGATAAGGATCGAGCGCGCCTGTTCAGCCATGGCGTCGATCACCGGTCGCTTGTAGCTGAAATCCACGATGATCACGTCTGCGCCGGTCACGTCAGGGGGCACATCGCCGTAGCCTGCCGGGATGAACTCGACGCGATTACCAAGCGCCTCGCGCACGGCCCATGCGGCGGTGAAACCGTCTGCGCAATGCGCGTGGTAGATGCAGATTGTCTTGCTCATCAGCTCATCCCAAGTGCGGATTTGTAGACGTCGAGAATGGCTTCCTCCTCGGCCAGATCGTTCTTGTCGCGCTTGCGCATCGCGATGATCTTGCGCAGCACCTTGGTGTCGTAGCCGCGTGCCTTGGCCTCGGACATGATGTCCGCCTGCTGCTCAGCGATCTCCTTTTTCTCGGCTTCCAGATGCTCGAACTGCTCGATGAACTGGCGCAGCTCGTCGGCGGCGACGGAATAGGCGGCGTCACTCATGCGGCACCCCCTGCGATCAGCGCGTGAACCGAAGCGGTCTGCCGCAGCCATGCGGTGTGCGACAGGCCATTCAGGACGTTGGCCTCAGCCAAATCCGACATGCGCTTCATCTCGGCTTTGACGGCCCGCTCACGCGCGCCATGGTCTGCCGGGAACGCCTCGTAACGCCCCGTTTCGGGGTTCAGAAAGCCGCTCATTTCGCACCGCCTTTCAGCACAGCCCGGCGGGCGGCATTGGCCCAGTTGGTCAGCGCGCCATGGCGGCCAGCCGTGCTTTGCGCGCGCACGCCCGCCATCTTGCAGACCACCGCGCCCATCGGACCATCCGTGAACTCAAGGCCTTCTTCGGTTTCCAGCCGATGCACCAGGTCGGTGAAGCGGGCGCGATGCAGCGCCTCGATGTCAGCCGCAAGCCGCGTCAGACGATCGAGCGCAAGGGCAGGGGCCGCCGGGGCCTCGGCCGCGTGTTCCTTCGGATCGGGCGGATTTTCCGCTTGCGGATCCGCGCCCTGATCGACAGCCTCGGTGGCCTCGGTGGCCTCGGTGGCCTCGGTGGCCTCGGTGATGTTCTGGGTGTCGTTCATGGCTCAGGCCTCCTTCTCTTCAAGAACCAGCCAGTCCTCGGCCAGCATGTCGGTCTGGCTTGCCAGCCAACCGATGACCATCGAGCCATCAGCTGCGCGCATGTCGATGTGAGGCAGCAATTCGATCTGCCGCTCGATGCCGTCATGCGGGACATCGGCAGCCAGCTCGTTCGCGCGATGCTTGGCGGCATGACCAGCTTTTGCGTGATGTGACGGGAAGATCGAACCGGGCGTCAGCGCGATCCACATGTTTTTTCCGTTCCAGCCCGCGCGGGCCACGCGGCGGCCCTCTTTGAGTGCGGACAGTGCTTCTCCGAAGTTCATGTCAGTTCCCTCCATAGGGGTTAAGGATGTCGTATCCGGTGGACAGGCCGCCATTCCCCCCGGAAAGGGACGGCCCGCCGTTGTGGCCGATAAGGCCGCGTTGCTCCGGGGGAATTTGTTGTTCTGTGGTGCCGTCAGCGCGCACATGGCTCAGCAGCAGGTATTGCAGCGCGTCCATGACGTTCGCCTCGGTCAGGCTCTTGTTCGGCACCTTGCGCTTGTCGCCGCGCGCATCGACTTCGAAGGTCCAGACGTATCGGGCCTCGAAACCGGCGATCAGGAAGGCGCAGCTGGGGTCGATCAGCAGGCCGGTGCGGCCCGCGCTGGTCGGGGCCTCCAGCGCCGCGCGCACGGCCTCAAGGCGCGGCTGCAAGCGGTTCGTGCCGATCTTCTGCGGCCGCACGCGGAAGCCCGCCGCGCGGCTGACCAGCAGGTTCCAGGTGTGGTTTTCGTCCGCCGCCTGGCTGGCGCCATGCTCGCCCGCCATGTCAGACCAGCCCCCCGCCACCGGCAGGCCGGGAAAGCGGGTTTCCAGCAGCTCGCTCAGCCGGTCTCCGAAGGTGCGCGCCATCAGGCGCTCGGTCGGGTAATGCGCCTCGGCGAGGATCTGCCAGAACACTTTTTGCAGGCGCCCGGTGCCCTCGGTCAGCACCTGCCCGATCACGGCCGCACCCTTGAAGCCCTGGTCAAGGCCGACCAGCAGCGGCACCCCAGGCCAGGGCGTCAGCGTCACGTCGGACACATGCAGCCGACGGCTGAATTCGCGCTGGAACACCGGCTCGCCAGCCTTGGTGTGGACGATTTTGTTGAACACCAGCCGGTCGATCTGGTCGCCACGGCCCAGAAGGCGCAGCGTGGCGATCTGCGTGTGGTAATAGCCGGGCGCAAGGTTTTGCAGGTTCTCGCAGCCGTCCTCGCCAAAGCCGGGCTGGCGGTAGAAGTTGATCACGATGGCGCTGGCACCCTCGGGCAGGTCGGCATTCATGACCTTCAGCAGCTCGGCGCGCTTCTTTTCGTCGTGGAACAGGTCGATGGCCCAGTTTCCGGGCTCTGGCGCGTTGAAATCGCCGACCAGCTGGCCGTAGTTGCGCAGCTCGGCAGGGTAGCCGCGGTAATGATCCTGTCCCGGGTAGCGCGCGATCCGGGTGATGCCGTTCACGATCACGTCCACGGGGTTCGTGTCCATCTCGTGCAGCCAGATGTCGGTCGCCTGGTAGCCGCGCAGGCTGCCCTGGATGTCATCGCCGAAGGCCATGAACTCGACCGTGAACTGGATCTCGTTCGACCAGTCGCCCGCAAAGCCCATGGGCGGGTCAACGTGCAGCCCGTCGTCGAAGACCATCTCGAAGGTCACTGGCCCGCCCTTGCCGCCGGACCAGTCGCCCAATTCCTTCGGATAGACCTTCAGGAAATCGGGGATCGTGGTGGACCACAGCTGGCGGTAGGTCGCGCGGATCACCAGCAGCTTGTAGCGCCGGCGTCCGTCGATCACAGATCGCGGCGCGCACATCGCCCGGCGCAGGCGCGACTTCAGCATCGTCGTGGTTTTGCCGGAACCGACCGGACCCTGAAGGCCGACCACGCTGGCGTCATCCCAATAGGCCGCTTCGGCGATCGGACCGGGGAAGGTTTCCGGCGCGTCGAATTCGATCTTGTCAGCGTCCAGATCGCTCGCTAGGCTTGCAATTGCCTGTTTCGCGTCCAGACCCACCAGCTCGTCGATGCGTTCCTCGCTCATGCCGCCAGCGCCATCCTGCGCTTTGCGGTCGGGGGAAAGGCTCTCCCCCACACCCCATGTCGCTGTTCCAAGGTTCGCGCTCATTTCGACCCCCCGAGGAGCCCGGAAAGGGCAACCGGCCTCACTGCCGGGGGCAGACACTTCGCGCGCGTCGACGCCCCCCGGGGGGTCGCGCCAGCGGCCTGATCGGCGCGGCCGCGAAGGGGGTGGGGGTAGCAACGCCCGACCAGGGCGAGGCGATCGAGGCGGGCACGCAGGCAGAGCGATTGATTTTCAATCAACTCTGCAACAGCAATTTCATGCAGCGTTTTCATGTGCTTAGCCATACCGTCCGCAATCATTTGTCCGCACCTTTCCCGACTGATCCGCTAACGTCTTGATTTTCCTGCATTTCATGCGGCATCGGAGGCGGCGTGATCCGGCGTGCCTGCGGCGTCACATCCCGCGCCCGATCGCCAGGGCGCGCGGGCTGCGGCGATGGCGCGGCAGGCGCCTGCACCACCACCTGGTTGACGTTGGTCACCGCCACGTCGGGCGTGGCCTTGGGCGCGCCGTAGGGCATCAGCGCGTCAGCCGCCCGCAGCTTGACCGCCAGCAGCTGCTGGAACAGTTCGAGCCGCTTGCTGGCCGTCGGGCCCTTGGGCGCGCCCTTCGGGATCTCGGATCCGTCATAGGCCCACAGCAACAGCGCCTCGACCTCGCGCATGGTCTGGGCGAACACCGTTTCGCCGCGCCCGGCGGTCAGCCCGGCCAGCTCTGCCAGCACCTCTTCGGGCAGGCGGTAACCGCGGGCTGTCAGCCACTCGCGCATCTGGCTCATCGCCTTGCCCTTGCCACGCACCGGGCGCGCCTCGCCATCGCCCTTGGCAGTGCCGTGCCGCTCGTCGGGCAGCAGCACCAACTGCTCACCAACCGCCCGCTGACGCTGCAGCCGCGCCTCGGCCTCGCGTGCCAGATCCTCGAACTGGTTTTCTGGCTTAGCCATGGGTCAAAATCCCCCCTTTTTCACCTGCGTGCTGGGTAAGCGATTGATTTTTCAGGACAAACTGCAACCCACAACGGTTCCATTTCAGGGCGTTGTGGGTTCGCGTGCTGGGTAACACTATGAAATCACAGCATTTTTCTTTAGTCACAACGGCACAACGGTAAAAATAGGTATGCCTCGTGTGTGTGCGCGGGCGGGCGCGCATGCGCGCGCATGTGTGTAATACGCGCGCGCGAGGCGTTGTGCCGTTGTGGGCGGCACATTTTGCAGCAATTTCAATGTGTTGTCCGACACGCCGACCCACAACGCCAGATTTCCGCCGTTGTGGGTGTTTCCGTTTCAGATCAATGACTTGCCCACAACGCCCAATTTTCAGGCATTCCGGGCACCAAGATCCTGCACCCAGACAGATCTGGAACCCTTTCCCCAGACCCGCAGGGGTGAAACCGCCGCGCAGCGCGATATTGGCACAGCCAACAGGGTGCGGGAAGCACAAAGATTGCGAAGCGCAAAGGAAGTCCCGGATCATCCCTCGAAATCCTCCCATTCGCGCGGCATCGGCGGCACTTCGGGCCCAGACTGTGCGCCAGCGCGATCCATCGGGAACGCCATCAGACCGCCGCATTGCTTGAGCGGCACATAGACACCGCGCGTGCGTTGCCCGGCCAATGTCAGGGGCTGCGCAACCGGCTCGGCGCCGATGATCCTGCGCGATGACTGCGCCCAGACACCGCTCGCCCAGGTCGATCCCTCGAACAGCTTTTTGAGACCGGGCAGGGGCGCATTGGCGATGAACAGCGATGCGGCATCGCCCGATCCACGCACCCGCAGGCCCACTTTGGCCAGCTTTTCGTTGGCGCGCTTGGCCGCCTGCTTGCGCACCTGGTCGTCGATGTCGCCGCTGTCGGTATCGGCCACCAGCTGCGGTGGTGCGGAGGGCAGCTGAGCCGCCGCCATGATCCATTGCGCGATCGTAAACAGCTCTCCGCGCCGATGCACATCGAACGGCTGCCCCAGCAGATGCATCAGCATGCTTTCGGCGTCCGATCCGATCTCCTCGGTCTCATGCACCGCGCAGGATGCCACCTTGCGCGCCCATCCCGCCAGCACCTCGGCCGAGGGCAGCTCGGCATGCAGCGCCATGTCGGCCATCGCCATCGTGGTGGCGTAGTTGTCACCGTTTCGGCCAGACAGGCCCACCTCGGCCAGGGCCCCGCGCCACAGTTCCAGCCGCTCGGCCCAGCTGGGCCAGCGGTCGATCAGCACCCGCTTTAGGGCCGCGCCACGCGCCCGCCAGGTGCGGGGGTCCAGCGTCACTTTCGGCGCGCTCGGATCGAGCGGCCGCAGATGCAGCGTGATCAGGCGCGATCGGTCCTGGGCGCCCATCGCCCCAGGTATCAGGATGGAACTGAACAGGAACGCCGAATAGACGTTGCCGCTGGCGCCTTTCTGGTCAGCGGACCCGCGCAGCCACTGCCCGCCCGAGGCCGCCACCCGCGCCAGCACGATGATGTCGCGCTCTTTCGAGGATCCTTCCTCGCCCGGCTCCAGCTCGTCGATTGCCACCGGCAACGAGCTGTGGCCCAGACGCGACGTGATCCCGGATTTGGTCGGGTCATTGGACTGGATCAGGCCTTTCTCGCCGCCGTGCAAATGCTTGATCCAGTCCTGGAAAAACGATTTGCCATAGGCTTTGTCGCCGGTCAGCCAATAGACCGGCCGCCAGTCCATCGCCCCGCACAGCATCTGCACACCGATCATGCCCAGCACGATCATCGGCGTGGTCTCCTGATGCTCCCATCGCCAGGTGCCGGCCATTTCCAGCGCGGCCCGCGCGGGATCTGCCGTGCCGACCTTTTGCGCTGGCTGCGGGATCGGCGGATAGGCCGGATAGATCTTGCCGTCGATGTCGCCCGGCTCCTGCTGGCCATCGTCAGTCAGCAGCATGTTTCCGCAGTGATAGATCAGACGCCCGTCGTCATCCTTCCAGGCGCCCACGCCACGCACGGCGCCATCGGGGTTGAACAACCCCTTTTCCGAACAGGCTGAAATCATCGCCATGCTGGCCGTGGTCTGATCGAACCGGCTGTGCTTGCGGTTGCCGTCCTTGTCAAATTGCGGGAAATTCCAGCACAGTGCGCCGATCCGATCCCCGAACAGGTGCATGATCGTCTGCAGCTCGTGCTTTTTCACCGCGCGCAGCTGGCCGTGCCGGTCCAGGTAATAGCTGAAATCCCCATTGACCCCGAGCGCGCGCACCGGGCAATTCTCGAAGATCTCGCCGCGCGGCCGCGACGGTTTGCGCGGCGTGGCGCTGCCCGATGCCGGCGGATCCAGGCCATCGCCAGCCGGCGTATCCGCGCCAGCGCCGTCGCCACGCGCTCCTTCGCCCGGTGTGGCCGCGATCGGCGCATCCTCCAGCTCGTGGGCCAGATCCTCCAGCCGCGCGCCGCGTGAAATCGCGCGCCCCTCGGCAATCTTTTGCGCCTTTTTTCTGGCGAGATCATCAAGCGCGGCTCGCTTGCGCGCTTCCAGGTCGATCGGGGCCGATGGGGCAGGGGCGTCAGTCATGCTGCCACCCCGCAATCTGTAACAATTCGTGATCGAAGTTGCGCAGAAACTGCGCTTTTTCGCTTGCATGGCGCAGTTTCTGCGCTTATGTTTGGATCATCGAAACAGGGCAGATGCCCATGAACCGGAGAGACAAAATGAACCGCAACTTCAACACCCCCGCTGTCGCCGCCGACTGGGCACAATCGCGCGAAACCGATGCCGCTGTTGCGATGGCGATCCATGCCATTGCCGACAACAAGCGCACGCCTGAGCAAATCTGGGAAGCTCCGACCGCGGTGGAGTTCGAAAACGTCCAGATGGCGCTGAATGAATATTGCATCAATGGCGACATCGAGCCCGGCGACTATTGCTGGGGTCAGGAAACAATCTCTGTCGCCAATTTGTGATCGACTGGTGAACACACCATGACCCCAGACGAATTCACCTCCGCCCGCAGGCGCCTCGGCCTGACACAGGTCGAGCTGGGAGAAATCCTCGGCCTCTCCCGTCGTGCCGTCCAGAACATCGAGGCTGGCGAAACACAGCGCATCAAGCCCCTGGTCGAGCGTGAGATCGCGCGATTGCTGGCCGCGCAGAAACAATGACATGGGCCGCCGCAGAGCGGCCTTTCTCGCGTCATCCATCACAGACCCCCGTCCTGCGGCAGATCCTGTTGCTCTTCGGGTTCGCGCCGTTGCGGGGGCGCGCTGTCATCCTGATCCAGCAGTGACATCAGCCACTCAATCGCCTGCCACGCTGCCGCCGTCAGATCCTGCATCTGCATCCTCTGCCCCTTCCGTCTGTCTGCGCACTGTTTTCAGCGCGTCGTTGATGTCCTTGCCGCCGTGCAGGTTCTTCCAGACCCGCACGGTGCGGCCGGCGCGGGCATGCTGCTGGATGGCACGGTCCAGCGCCTCCTTCGCCTGCGCCCCGAAATCCTGATCGGCCACCAGCACCACCTCGGCCACGGCCGGGGGCAATTCGACATTGCCGAAATTGCTGATGCTGATCGCCGCCATGACGCGGGCGTGCGGCAACAGGTCCGCCACACTCATCGCGTCCTCGATGCCCTCGGTCAGATAGACCCGGGCGCCGGGCTCGACCTCGGCCAGCGTCTTGCCCTTGCCTCCGCGTGGCCCCAGGCCGCGCCAGATGCGGATCGCGCCGCCCTTGTAATCGCCCAGCACCATTTTCGGCTTGGGCAATGGCGCCTTGTCCCAGCGGCCGTCCGGGCCGATTGCCAGCCAGGTGCGATGACAGGCCACCGAGTTCCCATCCAGATCGGTGGCCAGCGCCAGCATCGCGGGGCCGCGCCCCTCGAAAACCTCGCCCGTGTCCGGGTCGGTCTGGTTGTAATAGACCTCGGGGTGATAGCGCAGCGCGGCGGGCTGATGGCCCAGCCGGTCCAGGTCGATCGCTCGTGCGGTGCGCAGATAGGCCTCGACCGGCGTTCCCTTGATCCGCTCTTGCCCCGACAGCCACAGCGCGAAGGCCCGTTTTTGCCGCTTTGCGCGCGTCGCGCGTGCCTCCCGCTCGGCTTCTGATCGTTTCGCGCGGGCCCGATCTGCCGCCTGCTTGCGGCGCGCCACATCCTCTGGGCTGTCCGATTGCAACCCCAGAAAACTGCGGGCCTCGCGAAACGCGGTCTTCAGATCGCAGCCCAGGTTCAGCGCGATCAGATCCAGCAGATCGCCGCGATCGCCCGTGGCATAATCGTTCCAGCGCCCGGCACGTTCGCCCTCGATCCAGACCACGAAACTGCCGACGCTGCGATCCGGGCGCCCCGGGTTCAGCGTCCAGTATCCGCCCTTGTCCTCATAGGACCCCTGCGCCGGCGGGGCATAGTGATAGGCCACCTGATGCCGCTGCGCGTGCAACAGGTCCTTCACGTCCTCGACAGACAGGGTTTGGTGGCTGGCGGCGGTCATACGTATTACCGCCCCCGCGTTTTCAGGCGCTGCTTGCGCGCGGCCTTGACCGCGGCGCGCCTGCGCGGATCTGGCAGCACTACCATGCGCTTGCGCCCGGTAGGCGCCCCGCACAGCGGCACCTGGCGAAGCTGCAAATCATGATCCTCGATCAGGAACGGGGCCAGAAACGTCAGATATTTGGGCAGCGCGGATTTGCTCATGCGTCACCCCCATGATCCACCTGCGGGTCAGCCCCGGCCAGTGACGCACCGCAGGCCGCATAGCCCGCCATGTCGATCCAGTTGTCGTCATACCCCGGGTTTCCCCAGGCGCGCGCGGTCTTCAGGTCGATCAACATGATCGCGGCCTGCGCGGGCGTAATCATCACGCCCAGACGCACAGACCAAAGCGCAGCCAACACCCCAAACGTGTCTTCGGGCGCGCCATGCGTCGCGGCACGGTCGTGCAGAACGGCTTCGCGGGCGCAATTCAGCACGGCACTGCGGATGTTCTGGCCCTGATCCATTACTTACCCTCCGCCCGGGCACGCAGCACCTGCAGCAGCCGCGTCTGCCCCTCGATCGTCACGCCGTCGGGCGTCAGCGCGATGAAGCGCGCCTTGACCGCGCCCACCTCGACACCCAGCTGATCGGCCACCAGCGCCGCCGGAGATCCGCCCACCAGCCCTTCGACCAGTTCCAGGTCGCGCGCGGCCGACCACCCGTCACGATAGCCAAGGGCGTTCAGCTGGGCGTTCAACTCCACCCACCAGCCGGGACGCACAGCATCGGTCTGGGCACGGGCGGTGATGGGGGCAACCGTGGGTGCTGCCTTGTCGGCCGGGGCCGCAACCTTGGCCACAGGCGCAGCGGGGGCCTTCTGCGGAGCCTTTGCCGGGGTAGGGCTGTCCTTCAGCGAGCTGAGCTTCACCTGCGTGGCCGCCAGGGGGCGCCCAAGGCGTTCGGCGATCATGCGCGCCGTCAGGCCTTCCGCACGCCAGCGTTTCGCATTGCGGCATTCCTCGTCCGACCAGGGCGCGCCCTTGCGGTCGACTGCGGGCGCCGCATCGGCCGCGGATGCAATGGGGGGCGCATCCGCGGCCGGTTCCGCCGCATCGGGCGGCGGCGCTTCCCCGGCCGAGGAAGGGGGCTCCGGGGAAATCGGTTCCGTGATCGGCTTCAGGAAGGCCGGAATATCTTCGGCATCGGGCTGTGCGATCGGTGGGCTCAGATCCCGCAGATCAACCGTTGGCGGCGGCGGATAGACCCCGGGGGCAACGGAAATCTTGATGGCCTGATCGGACGGCTGCGCCAGCATCCCATGATCGGCCACCCATTTCACGATGCGCAGGATATTGACCGGGGCGCCGCAGTCCGAGCTGCAGATGTCGAACAATTCGAAAAGCACCGGCAGCGCGATGGAAAATCCGTCATATTTCTGATGGTCAGGCATTGCGTTTTCCCTTTCTGAAAACCTCCAGCGCCTCGGCGGCGCGGATCTGGTGGAATTTTTGGGTCACGTCGCGCGCAGCACTGGTCGCGCGGGCCATCGCCCGGTCATCGCCCCGCGCTGCAAGGATCTCGGCGCCATGCGCGGCAAAATCGCGCACCATCGGAATGGCGCTGTTGGCCGCCGGCATCGCCTCGGCGATCACCTCGATCATGATGCCGCGCCACGGATCGCTGGACATCACGTTGCAGGCCAGCCAGCCGACAGCGTGGATCAGCGCGTAATCCGCCGATGACGGGCGCGGCACCTCTGTCATAGCGACCACCACAGAACGGCCACGGGAATGTTCAGCCACACCAGCAGAAAGACTTTCAGAACAACTTCGGGCCAAATGGAGCGCTCCGACGGCATCGTCGGTTGCGACGGTTGCCGGACCTCGTTGCGCCGCTCGATCAGGCGCGCAATCTCCAGCGCATGGGGCTGACCAATGGTCATCGAGACAGAGCCGGGCCCGCAAGCCGCGATCACCCGGATGCCACGGGCGATGTCGTCGATCGTGCAACCCTTGGCCAGGCGCGTGCTCATCGGCGCGTCCGGCGCGCCATTTTCCAGATCATCCATGGATATCGACCCGCCCCAGATCCGGCGGCACCGGCACCGCGCCCAGCTCGACCGCCCGGCGCAGATGTGCGCCCGCCTCGGCCAGCGCATCCGCATCGAAGCGCACCATGGCGTATTGGGTGGCAAATCCGGTGATTTCGCGAAACAGCGGCGTGTCATGCGCCAGCAGCTCGTCCGCCTGCGACACCAGCGCATCCACATCGGCGCCGTCCAGATCGTTGACCTGGGCGCGCAGCGCGATGGACAGCGCGGCCATCATGACTTTCTGATCCTGAATGCCCATTGTCCCTCCGTGGAAAAGGCGGGCGGGACGCATCCCGCCCGAGGCCGAGGCAGTAACCCCCGCGCATGACCCGGCGCGGGTGCGGGATTGGTCGGGCTGGCGGTCCCCCGTCAGGGGTCTGCACGACCGCCAGCCCTGGGCGCGCGTGTGCGGCTGCCTGTTTCGCCCGCGCGCGCCCGTCTCATTCGGCAGCCACCGGCGGACTATCCGCCGCCCGCGCCGCCAGGATCTGTTCGATCTCGGCCGCAGGCGCGCCCCAGATCAGATGTTCCGCCGTCAGCCCCAGCGATTTGGACGACGCATGCGCCAGCAGACGGCGCATGTAGCGTGCGGCGGGGATATCCCCGGCATCGCGCCTGCCGGATCCGCGCCGCCACAGGTAGGTCGCCTTGTCGTTCAGCCCGACAATCGGCCCAACCGCTTCGGGCGGCCCGATCAGGGCTTCGACAACTTCAATTGGTGCGAGGTGCTTACTCATGACCCCAGATATAGACCCTCACAAATCCCTCACGTCAACAATAAAATTGAGATAACCGCACTAAAACGTGAGGTGTGCGGCGCATACCTATGGGCAATGGAAAAAGCATGGTTCAAGCAGGCGCTGCGCAAGGCTGGGAAAACCAGCAATGACCTGGCAGATGCAATCGGTCGGGATCGGGCGGTCGTTTCCAGAATTATGAACGGCCATCAGCGGATAACGATTGATCAAGCCAAGGTTTTCGCAGCTCAGCTCGGCGTTCCACTGGACGAAATTCTTATGCGATCTGGGCTGGCTGATCCGCCTACCGCTCAGGTTTTCAAGCCCGGCTTTGCAGACGGCGATGCTACCCCTTTTGTTCACAAGGGCCCAGAGGACCGCGCCACGCCAACCATCGCCCAAGCGCTTGGCGCACGCCCTGGGGTCGATATCTGGACAATCCGCTCCGGCGCCCTTGCCCTGATGGGCTACATGCCCGGCGATCACATGCTGGTCGATACCCTGCAGGCGGATCGCGCGGCGCCAGGCGATGTGGTCGTGGCGCAGGTTTATGACAATGCCCGCGGCACCGCTGCCACCCTGCTGCGCCGGTTCGAGCCACCAGTTCTGGTCGCGGCGTCAACCGCGCCAGAAGACCGCCGCGTGCATGTGGTCGATGGCAACAACGTGGTCATCCGCGGAAAAGTCGTCGCCAGCTGGAGGGCTGCATGATCTTTATTTTCTGGCTGATTACGTTGGTGTTCTTCAAAGTTGTTACGAAATTCGGCTTTGATCATGACATGACCGTATTGGCCGCGGCAATTGCATCGGCTGTCTATAGTTGGCTTATGCTTTCGGCGCAGCTTGCCGCAGCACGCACGATTGACACCAGCGCGTTGCGGATCGCGGCGGATGACCGGGCGTTCTTCAGGGCGCTGGCTTTGCCTTATGCGATTGCCGCAACGCTTTCCGTGGGTGCGACGGTCCTCATCGTTTATGGATTTTCCGACCGATTGGCGGCTGATCTGTTTAGGTCATACGGCCACGAAACGGAATTGATGTGGTTCCTCGGGATTGCCTGCATCCCTGCGGTCGCCCATGGAGCGATGAGCGCAGCAGTTATGCGTGAGATGCTTCGTAAGCGCTGGTAGCGATCTCACGAAACTCACATTATAGTGCAAATATCTCACGTTTCATCTTGACAGTGCGCACTACGCACTCCTAACTCTTGTGCAGGACATCTGCACAGGAGCTTCACCCCATGCCTCACTTTCCGCCCGTTGTTCCGCAGGCCAGCGCTGCGGTCTCTGACAAGGTTCTGGAACAGGCCATTGCCGCGGCAAACCACGTCGCGGCCGGCGACCTCGACCGCCTCGATCCCGATACCGCCACCCTGTTTTTGATGGTCGCAGGCCCCGCCATGGCCGAATGCCTGCAGTGGCGCCGCCGCGTCGGGGTGATCCGCGATCTCGCCTGCCCCGAAAACGTGATCCTGATGCCGGGGGCGCGCTAAATGCTGATCCATACCCCCGTTGAACTGATGACCGCGGCCGAGCGCGCCGGCTGGCGCATGGCCTGCGAGGCGATGCGGCTGAACGGTGCGCGGATCGAACGATCCGGCCAGCAGATCGGTGATGCCGATGCCAGCGCCGTGCCGAAAGGCCAGCTGCTTAGCCATTGCGGCAAGATGGTGCAGGTCGTGGCCGATCTGACCGACGCGCAACTGGATTATGCCAAGCCCGCCCGCCCGGTCAGCCTCGCGCAGCCCGACGATCCGAACGTCATCGACGGATGATTTCCCAAGGGGGCTGCCCCGCGATGCACTGCTCGCCATCGCGCCCCGCCACCACTCACGCCCCGCCTGCAGGCAGCCAGTCGGGGGACAGGATCACCATGCAGAACTTTGCCATTCAGACCCGCGCCCTGGCCGAATTCTGCGGCGCCACCGCGCAACTGATCGCGGACATGCGCCTGATCGCGAATGCGGCCCGCGCGCAAGCCAGCACCCGCCATATCGCCCGTCAACTGGACGCGGCCCTGGCGCAATCCTTCCCCGACTGCGCCGCCCGCAATGGCGCGGCACCGCCTCACCCCCTGCAAACCGAAAGGACCGCAGCATGACCGCCCCCGATCTGATCTTCCTCGATGCCGAGGCCGTGGCCCGCCGCATGGGCCTGCCCGATGGTCCGGCCTTCCTGCGCCGCCGGCTGGATCTGGAGGATCGCGCCGGCTTCCCTGTGGCCGTGCCGCATTGGAAACGCCCGCTGAAATGGCGCGCCGATCAGGTCGATGCCTGGCTGGCCAGCCAGGGCACCCCGCGCGAGGCCGCGCCCGACATCGACCCCGCGCTGATCAGCTCGGGCCATGTGCGCATTCTGGCAGAGGCGCGGCGGGGATGACCATGGGCTGGCGGTGTCGGTTGTTCTGGGGAAACCCCTACACGTCACCACCGTGCGGACTACCCAGAATAGTCAAGGCGATACTGTGCGATAACCCGCGGTCAATTCCTGCTGAGATTGCAGAAATGATGCTGCCCGGAACAGAGTTCGCGCCCGGTAGTGGCTGGACCATCGGCTGGGAGTGCATCGAGCAGCGCCAGATCAAGCGATGGAGCAAAGATGCGCGCGCGCGAGTTCGTCAGAAAAACCTTCGCCGCAGGCTTGAGAAGAAGTTTCCGCTATTTGCCGAAGACTTTTTCGCCGCCGAGGTGGCCAGTCGTCCACGCTATTTCGCAGGCGAATACGACGGCGCTGAGTGAAACGACCAACCCTATTTCAAAGACACCACCATGACCAAGCTGCCCATTGCCAAGCCCCCCGTGAACCTGCGCCAGCGCCGGCGCGCCGACGGGTCCGTGCGGATCTGGTGGGAGCCGCGCGCGGATGCACGCACCCTTGGGTTCGAGACGGTCGAACTCGATGAACGGCGCCTCACCTGGTCCGTGCGCGAGGCCGAGCGGCTGAACCGTGAACTGGCGGCCGCGCGCAAGGCAGGTCGCCGCGCGGCGCCCAGTCCGGGCGGGCGCAGCATTGCGGCCCTGACCGAAAAATACAGGGTATCTGCCAAATTCCGGCGGCTGGCCGCGAAGACCCGTGACAGCTATGCCAAGCAGTTTGCGCTGATCTGCGAAAAATGGGGCGCCTATCCGGCCGCAGATTTCACAAAGCCCGCCATGCATGAATGGTATGAGGCCTTGCTTGCGAAATCCGGTCCCGCCACCGCCAGCGCCCGGCTGCGGCATATGTCGATCCTGATGGCCTATGCCGAACTGATCGGATGGCGCCCGGAAGGGTCCAACCCCTGTTCTCGGTTGGGCATGCAAACGCCCAAGGGGCGCCGTCGGGTCGTGACCTGGGCAGAGTTCGACGCACTGGTGGCCGCGGCGCAAGATCTCGGCATGACCTCGGTCGCCACGGCCATCATTCTGGGCATGCTGCAAGGCCAGCGTCAGACCGATATTCTGGCTGCCACCTGTGGCGCGTTCAGCATTCGGCAGGTGCAACTCTCTGGCTGGCCCACTCCACGCCCTGTCTGGGTCTGGCAGCTGGTGCGCTCCAAGCGTGGCAATGAAGGCGCCATGATCCTGCACGACGAAGCCGCGCCCCATGTCGCCGCGGCGATCGAGGCGGCACGCGCGCGCCTGCGCGCCAAATCGCCAGGGCGCGCGCTCCGGCCCGAGGATCTGGCGGCCGAGCCCCTGTTGGTCGACGAAGCCCACGGCCTGCCGTTTGTGGGCCGGGCCGCTGAACACCGCTTTCAGAACCGCTGGGCCGTCGTGCGCAGCCACGCGATCGAGACGGCACGCGCGGCCGGCGGCCAGCGCATGGCAGATGCGCTGGCCGAAATCACCTTTCGCGATCTGCGCCGCAGCTTCGGTGTGCACAGCCGCGCGGGCGGCGCCAGCAAGGACGACACGGCCGACGTGCTGGGCAACAGCGCCGCCACCGACCAACTGCTGGGTGACATCTACATGGCCCCCAGCTTCGAAACCGCCAGCCGTGCCGTGCTGGCCCTGCAACGCGCGCCTGCGCCAGATGAAAGGAAAAAGGCATGAGAGACTATAGCAATAGGATCAACCTCGCGATCGAGAACCTGATCGAAGCGGTGAACGCAAACAATGCATCCGGCAGGGACCAGATCGGATCTGTTGTGGTCATACTCAACGGTCGAGAGACCGTGGGCGTGATCAACGCTGGCTGCAACTGCAAGGAGTGTCAGGAAAACATGCTGAACGCGTTCCAGCGGCATATCTCCGGCGAACAGCCGGTGGCGGAATACACGCACGAAATCCATCAGCGGCACTGATCATGGCCAGAACAGTGGACATAGAGATCCGCGGAAGCGGCTCCAGCTGGTCGGTGTTCCACCAGGGCCAGCAACTCGGAAAGCCCCAGAACCAATACGAAAAAGCCTGCATTTCCGCCGGCGTCTGGCAGCGCCGCCTGTCCGCGCGCGATCGGGCATGCCTGTGCTGCGGCGCGCAGTTCAGCAGCTACGGCATCGGGCACAGAATGTGCGATGCCTGCCGGGAAGATGCACGGGGGGCGATGGTGTGAAGCAGACGAACAATGGGCAAGCGCTGCGGCTGAATAGGAGCGATGATCAATGACTGACGAGATCGACATTTCGCAGGAAGCCGTGGCGCGGTCTCTGGACGGGGTGACATCAGGGCCGTGGGAAGCTTTCATCAGCTATGAAACCTACACATTTTCGGTCATGGGTGCAGATGGCAAGGAGGTCGTCGCGTGGAGCGGGTTCGACTATCGCGAAAACAACGACAGCCCAGCCAGTGCGGCAGCTGATGCCGGTTTCATTGCCGTCGCGCGCGATCTTGTCCCCGCCCTTCGTGCCGCACTGACGACCGCAGAGGCGGCGCGCGCGAGATGGGAGGACGAAACGCACCACGAAAATCAGAGGTATTTCGATCTTGTAGCCGAGCGTGACGCCCTGCAGATTTCCCTCGATGCCGCCAACACCGCTATCGGAAACATGTCTATCGAACTGAGTGACCTGCGGGCAGCGAACGGAAGGCTGACGGCGAAACTCGCCAAGGCAGAAGCGTCGGCCACTGAACAGGTGGCCGGGGCGTATCTGGCGGCGGCACATGTCTGCGAAGGATGGGGCGGCCCGGCAAGTTCCGAACGCGGGGAAATAATCCGCGCACTCGCCCCAGCCGACGCCACAGCCGCGCTTGAGGCCCGTGACGCACGGGTGCGGGCGGAAGTCTTCGGGCCAGCAAGCCAGCTTATCTCTGATGCATGGGCTGAGGCGCAGAAAGCGATGCGCAAGTTTCCGCAGCCGAACTACGTCATCAGCAAAGTGGCCGAGGAGGCCGGTGAGGTCGTGAAGGCGGCGATCCACTGTGCCGAGGGACGCGAGACGAAAGAGAACGTCATTGGTGAGATCAAGCAGGCCATGGCGATGTTGATGCGGCTCTATATCGAGGGCGATCAGGTTCATGGCCTCGATACCCTCCACGCCGACGCGAGCCGCAAGGCAGGAGATGTCGCATGACTGCGCCGAAATTCAAGCACTTCGGTTGATAGCCGTGATCGTCTCGGCCGCGATATAGCCGTGACGCATGTCTGCAGCGCCATGCGCTCCGCAGACAGAGCAAACAGCCCGCGATAGAATTTCGTTACGCAGCCCAGGCTGTCTGGGCAGCGTGGCGCAATGCCCGCAGCGACAGTAGATCCACGTTACATCTCGTCCTGACATGTTCACCTGGAGAGTGGTTCGAAACAGATGCCATGAGATCGTCCGCACTCGGACGCTTGCGGACTGCGGACGGTCACTTTTCGTGAAATCCAAAAGCCCTTGTATTTTAAGGATTTTTGGCTCCGGCGGTAGGGATCGAACCTACGACCAATTGATTAACAGTCAA
>NZ_JARHUH010000018.1:0-26404 GCF_029222945.1 Paenirhodobacter sp. CAU 1674
TGCCACAGCCACCAGCGAAGGCTTTTCGCGGGGCGCTGGAACAGCACCGGAATTCCAGTGAATCCCGGTATCTGGACCAGACCCTGAACGGCGGCCTCGACATGTCGAATACGCATCGAGATGTGCCACCAGTCGAGGATATGCTTCACCTGGCCGTCGCCACCCATGGCATTCCGTATGAGGTTCGGGAGAGCAAGCTCGCCATCAGAGATTACCGTCAACAGACGGCCCGGCTTCCATCCAAAGTCTGACAGCTCTTCTCGCATCCGGCTGCCTGGCGATGCCGTCGCATTGGCGACCAAGCCAAATCGTCGGCACATATTGCGACTTTCAATCTTGCCGACCACAAGATCCAGGTGTCGCTGCTGATACTCCGGTCGACAGCGGATATGCGCACCGTCCAGAAAAACCGTCAAACCCCCTTTGGGAAGTGCTTCAGCGGGATCGCCTGATGCCCTTCGACTTTTCTCGAGCCCCGCGGCTACTCTTCCCAACCGGTCACGCACCGTGGTGTGATGGGGCGGATGGCAGGGGAGGAAGCTTTTCATCAGCCGCGCGGCTTCGCGAAAGGAATGCCGGGACCCGAGTTCCGCATGGAGCCGCTGCAGCTCCGGGGTAGCCCGGTCAGGAAAGAAATAGGCCAGCGGAGAAATAGGTCCGCCGGGCATCGCCGCTGACCTGGCATCACACGAACAGCGGCGCAAGCGCGCGGCTTTGACCCGAACCCGCCCAAAGAGCGTGTCGAGATCGCGCGTGCGATAGTCATGAATGGCACGAACCGAGGCGCAATCCGGGCATACGCGGCTTTCTCGGATGATTTCCTCAACCTGATCGCAAAGAATTGCCCGCTGAATCTGTTCGACAACCCTCTTCCCATCCTCGAGGCGCAACCCGATCCCGTCTGGACAGGTCACCCGGTAGGGTCGTGAAATGCCGTCAAGCTGATGAGTGCGCTTCTCCCCGTTGTCGAAGGTAGTTTCGATTGTAATCCGTACGTCCATGGCAGCCCCACACGCAAAGAACTCACCTTAGCACGGGCCGCAACGACGAAGATGACCCCCATGTTTTGTCCACTCCCTGTCGACTCAGGCGGCCTTCGCGACGGGTCTGGCCGTCGCAGAGACGCGCCGCTTGGCGACACCGAGCGCCACGACCGAGACCGCAGTCCCGATCAGCATCGCGATCACGAAGCCCATCAGATTGCTCACGGCATTCGGGATCGGCAGGACGAAGACCCCGCCATGCGGCACGTTGAGCTGCACATTGAGCGCCATGCAGATCGCACCGGCCACCGCCGAACCCGCGATCAGCGACGGGATCACGCGGAACGGGTCACGCGCGGCGAAGGGAATTGCCCCCTCGGTCACGAAGGCGAGCCCGAGCACGAAGGCGGCATTGCCGGCCTCGCGTTCTTCCGGGGTGAAGCGCACCGGGAAGAGCTTCGTCGCGATCGCCAGAGCGAGCGGCGGCGTCATGCCCCCGCACATCACCGCCGCCATCGGCTCGGTGACATTCGCGGCAAGCAGCGTGGTGCCGAAGGCATAGGCCGCCTTGTTGATCGGGCCGCCCATGTCGACCGCCATCATCCCGCCGAGGATCAGCCCCAGCAGCGCCGCCTGCGTGCCCTGCATCCCCTGCAGCCATGCCGTCAGCGCAGTGAGCAGCTCGGCGGTCGGCTTGCCGATGACGTAGAACATCAGCAGCCCGGTGATCGCCACACCCAGCAGCGGCAGGATCAGCACCGGCTTGAGCCCCTGCAGGGTTTTCGGCAGCTTGATCGCGCGGTTCAGCCACAGCACGGAATAGCCGGCAATGAAGCCCGCAAGGATCCCGCCGATGAAACCTGCCCCGATCGTGCCCGCAAGGACGCCACCCGCCATGCCGGGCGCAATGCCGGGACGGTCGGCGATCGAGAAGGCGATATAACCCGCAAGCGCCGGCACCATCAGCGAGAAGGCCCCGGTCTTACCGATCTGGAACAGGGTCCAGCCCAGCGTGCCCTCGTATTGATCCTCGTAGACGTAGATCCCGCCAAGGGCGAAGGCGATCGCGATCAGGATGCCGCCCGCAACCACGAAGGGCAGCATGAAGGACACGCCCGTCATCAGGTGCTTGTAGACCCCCGCGCCGGCGCTTGCCTTAGCGCCGCCCGCGTCAGACGTCGCAGCGGCCGCACCGCCGGCCCCGGCACTGTCCGGGGCGCCCGAGAGCACGCGCGCCTCGGCGATCGCCTTGCGGATCAGCGCGGCGCCATCGTTGATGGCGGGTTTCGTCTGCGACTGAAACACCTTCTTGCCCGCGAACCGGCCAAGCTCGACCTGCCGGTCGGCGGCGATCACCACGAGGTCCGCGGCCGCGATCTCTTCCGCCGTCAGCGTATCTTCCGACCCGACCGAGCCCTGCGTCTCGACCCGGATCGTGGCACCCAGGGCCTTTGCGCCCTCCTGCAGGCCTTCGGCGGCCATGAACGTATGCGCGATCCCCGTCGGGCAGGAGGTGATCGCCACGATCTTCAGCGCGGCCAGACCAGAGGCACCGGCCGCGGCGGGCACCCCGCCCTCCAGCCGGGCCAGCACAGCCGCGGGATTGTCGAGCAGCTCCGAGAGCGACACGTTCAGACAGGCGCGCCCCGCCAGACGCGGATCCTGCGGACCCTCGCCGACCACGAGAACGGCCCCCGCCGCGGCGAGCACCGCCGGATCCAGCGGCGCGACAACGCCGTCGGCGGTCTGCACCTCGACATGAATCTTCCGGCCGGCCTCGGCCGCCGCCTTGTTCAGCGCCTCACGCGCCAGAACGCCGTGCGTTGCCCGGTCGCTCGAGCGGATCACGGCCACGATGTCAGACATGGGGTCCTCCTTTGATCTTCGAGTGGTGCGCAGCCCCTCCGACTGCGCGTGGTTCTTGCCCGGCTGGCCGTCCGGCCGTTCAGGCCTCGGCCAGCCAGTCGCTCAGCGGCCGCACCGCAACCGCGGTCTCCAGCGCCCGCAGCTCGGTGCGATCCGGCAGATGCGGCCCGGCATTGCGCAGTTTCCCGACCGCAAACGCCGTCGCCCGTGCCGCGAGTTTCTCGGCGGGCAGCCCCTCGGCCAGCGCCGCGACGATCCCGGCGACCATCGCATCGCCCGCCCCGACGGTGGAGCCCTGCGAGAGCGCGACCGGCAGGGCCTGCAGTTCCGCATCGCGGCTGACGAAGATCGCCCCTTCGGTTCCGAGTGAGACGACGACCAGCGCGACCCCGCGGCCGAGGATCTCGCGGGCGGCGGCTACAAGATCGCCGCGCCCCGACAGATCCCGCCGCAGGCAGGCCTCCAGCTCGTGGCGGTTGGGCTTGATTGCATATGGCACCGCATCCGGGGCGAGCGTCAGCGCCGTGCGCAGCGGCGTCCCGGAGACATCGAACACCACCCGCGCGCCCCGCCGGGCGAGCCCCGCCGCCAGCCGGGCGGAGGCGTCATCCTCAAGCCCCTGCGGCTGGGTTCCCGAAATCGCGACGATCGCATTCGGACCCACCCCCCCAAGGCTCGCCTCGACCGCCGCGAGATCGCGGGCCGAAGCGGAAAATCCCGGCAGGTTCACATCGGTCGTCCGGCCGCCGTCCTCGAGCAGCTTGATATTGGTCCGGGTCGGCTGCGGCAGGCGGATCATCGCATCGGAAATCCGCTTCGCGGCGAAAAGCGCCGTGAAACGCGCCTCGTTCTCGGCCCCGATCAGACCATGGATGCCCACCGACAGGCCCCAGTCGGCGAGGCAGGAGGCGACGTTGACCCCCTTGCCGCCGGGGTCATGGCGTGCGGAACGGGCCCGCGCCACCTCTCCCGGGATCAGCGCGGCGAGCCCGACCGTGAGGTCGATCGCCGGGTTCAGCGCAACGGTGCGAATGTCTGGCTGAGCACGCATTCAAGCCTCCTCCACCTGCGGCAGAGCGGGCGCAACCGCGACCGCCGCCGGCCCCTGCAGCGCCGGATCGGAGGCGAGCGCGCGCACCGCATTGGCATCGGGCATCGTTAGCGCCCGGGCGGCCAGCGCCTGCAGCCCCGTCATCGCGACATCGCGCAGCTGTGCCTTCACCGCCGGAATGTCGCGCGGCGTCATCGACAGCTCGTCGACCCCCAGCCCCGCGAGCAGCGCGGCCCCGAAGGGATCGCCCGCGATCCCGCCACAGACCCCGACCCAGCGGCCCTGTTCATGCGCGCCCCGGACCGTCGCCGCGATCAGCGCAAGCACGGCAGGATGCAGGCTGTCGGCCTCGGCGGCGAGAACCGGGTTCTGCCGGTCGATGGCCAGCGTGTATTGCGTCAGATCATTCGTGCCGATCGAGAGGAAATCGGCATGGCGCGCGAGCCGGTCGGCCATTAGCGCCGCCGAAGGCACCTCGATCATGATCCCGAGCGGGATCTGCGGCGCGTCGAGCTCGACGCGGATCCGTTCGGCGGTCTCGCGCAGGGCGATCAGCTCCGACTCCGAGGTGATCATCGGGAACATGACCGAAATCCGCGCCCCGTCGCGTGCGGCCCGGTAGAGCGCGCGCAGCTGCGGCACCAGAAGCTCGGGCCGGCGCAGCAGAAGCCGCGCGCCGCGCACCCCGAGGAAGGGGTTTTCCTCACTCGGCAGATCGAGATAGGAGACCTGCTTGTCGCCGCCGATGTCGAGTGCCCGGATCACCAGCGGGCGATCGCCCATCGCCTCGGCCATCGCGCGGTAGGCCACGTATTGATCTTCCTCGGTCGGGCTCGCGGCGCGTTCGAGGAACAGGAACTCGGTGCGCATCAGGCCGACCCCCTCGGCGCCCTGCGCAAGGGCAAAGGGGGCCTGATCGGCAAGGTTGATATTGGCACCGATCTCGACGCGCTGACCATCCGTCGTGGTGGCCGGCAGCGCCCGCAGCGCCGCGTCGCGGGTGCGCTGCGCCGCTTCGCCGGCGATCCACGCCTCGGCAGAGGCGAGTTCCTCGGCGGTCGGATCGAGATAGAGCCGCCCCCCCGTGCCGTCGATGATCGCCTGTGCCCCGTCATTGAGCCGGGCCAGTGCGGCCCCCGCGCCCACGACCGCCGGCAGGCCGAGCGTCCGCGCGAGAATGGCGCTGTGCGACGTCGGCCCCCCTTGGACGGTCACGATGCCGCGCACCCGCTCGGGATCGAGCCCGGCGGTATCGGTGGGGGTGAGATCATCCGCGATCAGGATCGTGCCCGGCGGCGGTTCGGCCGGCGTGCCGCGGGCCAGCACCGGGTCGATCAGCGCCAGAACGCGCTGCCCGACATCGCGCAGATCGGCCGCACGGCCGGCAAGCACCACATTGCCCGAGCGGCGCATCGGCTCGGCCGTATCCTCGACCGCGCGGTTCCAGGACCAGGCAAGCCCGTGCCCGGAAACAAGATATTGCGAGACCCGCGTCACCAGACCGGGATCCGTCAGCAATTCGGATTGCGCCCGGAAGATGCCGGCATCCACCTCGCCGAGCCGGCGGGCGGTATCGTCGGTGAGCGCCCGCAACTGCTCGCGGGCCCGTGCCAGCGCCTCATGCAGCAGGTCGGCCGCCCCGGCGAGGTCGATCCGCGTTCCCGGCGCGACATCGGGGATGTCGCAGGCTGCGGCCTCGAGCCGGTGCAGATGCCCGATCGCAAGCCCCGGCGCCGCCGAGACCCCTTCGATCACCCGCTGGTCGTCCTGCGCGGTCGCGACCGGCGGCACCCAGCCGCCCGCAGCCGCGGTCGCCGCGCGCTTGGCCTCGGCCTGAGCGGCCTGCGCCTTCTCGCGCGCGCTCAGCCCCGTCACCACAACCCGCAGGGTCGAGAGGGCATCCGCCGCATCCGCGCCCTCGGCCGAGAAGGTGACGGCATCGCCCGCCCGCAGCCCGAGCTGCAGCAGCGAGAGCATGTTGCGGCCGTCCGCCGCCTCTGCCGCATGGCGCACGCGGATCCGCGACACGAAGCGGCGCGCGGTCTCGGCCCATTCGGTCGCCGGGCGGGCATGAAGCCCCGAGGGATAGTCGATCACCCAGTCGAAGCTCTGCGCGAAATCCGTGGCCAGCTCGCCGGCTGGCGCGGAGACCTCCTCGCCATTCAGCGCGGCGATGATCTCTGCGGGATCGTCGGTCCGGGCAAGACGGGCCAGCCGCGCCTCGTCCTGCATCAGCCGGGTGAGCCGGCGCAGGATGCCGATATGCGCATCCGAACGCGCCGCGATCGCCACCACCAGATGCGCGATCTGCGCCCCGTTCCAGACCACGCCCTCGCGGATCTGCAGCACGGCAATGCCATCGTTGAGGATGAGGTCACGCTCGTCCACCATCCCGTGCGGGATCGCGATCCCCTTGCCGAGATAGGTTTCCGACGCCGCCTCGCGCCGGGTCATGCTGGCCTCGAAGCCGGCACGGGTGCAGCCCGCAGCCGTGAGCAGCGCCGCCGCCTGACGCAGGGCATCCGCCTTGTCGGCGACCTGCACGTTCAGCCGGACGAGTTCCCCGGACACGAGCCCGGATGTCGATGCATGGGACACTGGTTCTCCTCCCAATCTCCAAGTTTTGACCACGCTAGCATATCTGTGGGAACGTTCCCACTGGATTCTTTGCCGCACGCCGGGACATCGGCTGAATGGGGTGAATTTCGTTGGAAATATTATGGCTTTATGCAAAGATAGCCGCGAGCTCCCATGTGAGAACGTTCCCACCAAATGACAGTCAGCATCAAGGATGTGGCCCGGGCAGCGGGCGTTTCGACCTCCACGGTGTCCCGCGCGCTCGGTCAGGGGCCGGTCAGCGCCGATGTCTTGCGCCGGGTCGAATCAGCGGTGGCCGCGACCGGCTACCGGCCCAATCTCGCCGCCCGGCAACTGCGCTCGCAGCGCTCGCGGACCATCGGCCTCATCATCGCCGACATCCGAAACCCGTTCTTCACTCAGGTCAGCCGGGCGGTCGAGGATGTCGCCTATGCGGCGGGGATGCGGGTTTTGCTGTGCAATACCGACGAAGACCCCGAACGCGAGGCGATGTATCTCGAGCTGATGGCCGAGGAGCGGGTGAGCGGGCTGATCGTCACCCCGACGCTGCATCTCACGGCGGCGGCGCTGCAACGGGTCGACCGGCCCGTCGTGCTGATCGACCGGACCGTGAAGGGCGGCGATTTCGACAGCATCGTGCTCGACAACACCCGGGCGGCGGCGCAGCTCGTCGACCATCTCGTCGCCTGCGGCCGTCGCCGGATCGTCGGGCTCTTCGGCTCCACCTCCTCCACCGGCGGCGAGCGCCGGGCCGAGGTCGAGGCCGCCCTGACCCGCCACGGCCTGCCGGTGCGCAGCATCATGTCGCCGCCAAGCTTCGATGCCGGCCATGCCGCGCTGGCCGAGATGCTGGACCGCGAACACCCCGATGCGTTGATCCTGTCGAACGGTCTCTTTGTGCGCGCCGCGCTGAAGCTCTGCCACGAGCGGCGCATCCCGATCCCCGAGCGGCTCGCGCTCGCGGGCTTCGACGATGAGGTCTGGAGCGATCTGGTCAATCCGGGCATGACCGTCATCCGCCAGCCGGTCGAGGCCTTCGGCCGCGAGGCGATGACCGCCCTGCTCGGCCGGATCGGCGAGGCCCGCACGCCCCCCCGTCGGATCACCCTGTCGGGCGAGCTGATCGTGCGCGGCTCAACCGCGCCGGCCTGACGGGCGGCAGGCTGTCGCAGCCCTTGCGGGCGCAAAGACCCCACCGGACGACACCGGGGCGCAGCCATCCGCGCCCCGGCGAATGCGATGGGTCACGTGCGACGGCTGCCGCCGTCGTGCTCAGGCGCCGATGCAGACGGGCGCGCGGGACAGCCCCGAGAGCACCTCTGCGCCCCCGTCCCGCAGGATCACGATCTCCTCCAGACGGACCCCGAACCGGCCGGGCAGATAGATGCCGGGCTCGATCGAGAACACATTGCCCGCCTGCAGGATCACATCGGCTTCGGCGGTGATATACGGGCGCTCGTGCACGTCGATCCCGAGCCCGTGCCCGGTCCGGTGCAGGAAGTTCGCGCCATATCCCTCGGCCGCGATGGCCTCGCGCGCGGCCCGGTCAACCTCGGAGGCCCGCACCCCCGGACGCGCGGCCGCCACCGCCGCCGTCACCGCGCGCTCGACAATCGCGACGATCTCGGGAAATCCCTCGGGCGGTGTGCCGCAATAGCCCACGCGGCATTGCCAAGTTATTTTCACCTGGTGTGTTGCAGTCTGTGTGAAGCCGGTCACGCGGTCATCTCGCGGGCATAGTCGTGCCAGAGGCTGAACGCATCTGCCCTTGCATGACGATAGGAGTTGGCGGTGAGGCGATAGCGGCGGGGTTTGAAGATAGCGTTGATCTGGTCATGGGCGGCGAGAAACCTCTGCGCCTGTCGTTGAGATTTGAAGCGCCCCATTATCTTCTCGCGCTTTCGGGTTGGTCGGTGTGAGCCCTCGATGCGGTTGTTCAGGCCCTTGTGCGCCCGCTGGTCGGCGCCAGGAGCCAGGTTCCGGAGCGGCGCAAAATAGCTGCGCAGCTTGTCGGTGATCACAACGCGAGGCCGCCCGAAACGCGCGATGAGCCTTGCCAGAAAGCGCTTTGCCGCCTTGGCATTCCTGCGGGTTTGCACGAGGATGTCGAGCGTGTCGCCATTGGCGTCAACCGCCCGCCAGAGCCAGTGCTTCCTGCCACGAATTGGAATGACGACCTCGTCCAGATGCCAATTGTCCGACGGCGCGGGCCGGTCACGCCGGATACAATTGGCGAAATGCGCGCCAAACCGGTTGACCCACAGCCGGACGGTTTCGCGGCTGACGATCACGCCGCGCCCTGCCAGAAGGTCCTCGACGTCGGCCGAGCTCAGAGCGAAGCGATGATAGGCTCAGACGGCATAAGCGATGATCTCGCGGGGAAAGCGGAAGCCCTTCAGGCGCGCCAGGGATGATGGCATTTTCATTCGAAATCCTGTAGCAGGGGCTTCACGACACAACAACTTGGCAATGCCCCTGGAACACATTCTTCGCCAGATCGAGCCCGACCGTGATAATCTCCGACATGACCGTCCTCCTTTGTGGATCATCGCAGACCCACCTTGGCACAGAGATGCCGTCGGGGGGCGGTCACATCATCAGAGCCGCACTGACCGAAAAGGACATGCGCCGCATGAACCGCTATCTGGCTGCTCTGCGAGAGCTGCGGGACGCGGAAGCCTGAAGGGAAAATATCCGGGGATCACTGGAGCGCGGCCAGCACATCGAAGAAATCTTCAGCCAGCAGCTCATCATGCCTTTCGGACATCGAATTTGCCTCTGTTGAGCGCGGCTCGACGATCCGCCACATTCGGTATCGTCCCTGCCCCGTAACCTCTCGAATGAGGCCCTGCTCGTCCATCCAGTCGATGTTGCGCTGAACCGTTGCCCGATGCGTGCCTGTCAATTTCTCGGCCATCTGTACTGACACCAGCGGCCAGCTTGCGAAGAGGTTCCGCAGCATCGGCGGCGTCTTGCCCGAGAGGGGAGCCATCGCGCGCTCTGCGGCAGCCGCCCAAGCCTCGATCTCCTCGAGCCTGCGCAGGGCTGCGAATGTTGCGCTCTCCATCGCGTTCAGCCAGCGCGCTAGCCGGGCGGGCGGGTCCCCGATCGCCCGGAAGCCCCCTCCCCCGCCCATCGCGATCGGTGCGAAGATCGCGCCGGGCATGCTCCCTGACGGTGCGAGTTCGGTGATCGCAACACGCGACGCCGTCACCGCGGCCTCGAGCGGATCGTCGATCGGCGAGAGCTCCGCGACATGCCAGAGATGAAAACCCATGCAGGCCCGCGCTACGGGGTGGAGGTCTTCGGCCTGATCCATCATCGCAAGCCATCCGGCAGCCCGGTCCTCGAAGGCTTCCCGCTCTGCCATCTCGACCATGCGCGAGGGAGCCTTAGCTTCGTCGAGACGCTCCCCCTGCCCCGGACGGGCGCGCCGATCAAGGAAGGTTTCGAGGTCGCCCACACATGACCGACGCGCCAACGGCGCGGGTCCGCCGGTCAGCCGCCGCACGGTCCAGCCGATTCGGTACAGCGCCTGCGCATCATCCGTTACGGTCGAAACCCGCAGCGCCATGTAAAGGGAAAGCCGGTCGAGGCCGATCCGGTCCTGCGTGAGCCAGCTGAGATCCGATGCCTCGATCAGAGCGAGCCGCTGCCGCCAGCCTGCCGGGCCCCGACGCAGGCGTTCATCGAGGATACCCAACCGGGCCGAGACGCGAGCAAGCTGCGCCGCCTGCCCGGCCTCAGCCGCGCGCCAGGCATCGACGACATCGGATTCCTTCGCCTCAGGCATAGGTCCGGGAGGCAGGTAATCCGGTTCGTCCTCGATCGGCCCGGGCAGGAACCAGAGGTCGGCGTCATCCTTGCCCTCGGACGCCTCCATGTCCTCAAGAGGCACCCCATCATCGTCCATGTATGTTTGGCGCAATCTGTTCATGCGCGCATTATATGGCCATTATGCGCGCTTGGCGATGGGCTTTGATGGCCTGCGTTTTCCTTCTACTATAGAGGCGCCCGCGGATCCCGTCTTCTTGATCGCGATGGAGCACCTCTCGTTGGTTTCAGCCCAGAGATAAAAGGCTTCCCGAACTAAGCGCGACGAGGGAGACACCCCTTGCGCGCGTTTACAAACGGTCGTTTATTGACGATATATTAAATTGCAAACGGCCCAGTTTCATGCACCTGATTGGCTATGCGCGCGTCTCCACCGAGGATCAGACCCCCCTGCCCCAGTCTGAGGCACTGCAGTCTGCGGGATGCGCCGAGATCTTTGAAGAGCACGCCTCGGGCGGCAATCGCGCGCGGCCCGTGCTTGCACGTGTGCTGGAGCGGATTGGCAAGGGCGACACGCTGGTCGTCGTGCGGATCGACCGGCTTGCGCGGTCTTTGTCGCACTTGCTTGAGGTGATCGAAAGACTGGAGGGCAAGGGGGCGTTCTTCCGCTCGCTCCAGGACCCGATTGACACTGCCTCGCCCCAGGGCAAGTTCACGTTGCAGGTTCTGGGCGCTGCGGCTGAGTTCGAACGCGCTCTGATCCGCGAGCGTACCAAAGCCGGACTTGCCTCGGCACGCTCAAAGGGCCGCGTCGGCGGCAACCCAGGTCTTCGCGCCAAGGACCCTGAAGCGCTGCGCAAGGTGCGGTTGGCACGACAGGACGGCTACATGGAGCGCTTGCACGAGACAGCGCAGGATTGGGTGCCCCATGTACGCCGCCTGCGGCCGGATATGGCCTGGGAAGACGTGCTGCGTATCATCAATGCTCCCCTGCCCCACGACCGCCACTGGACCCAAAGCCGTTTGCTCCGCGCCGTGAAGGCATACGTGGGGGACGGATTCCTGCCCGCTGAAGTGCTTGGACGCGCTGGACGTCGCGAAACCGACGATCGCCTGCCTGCGATTGTCGCCGCAATCAAAGGTGCTGACCCCGAGATCACCTTGCAGGCAATCTGCGACCGACTCGAATCCATGCGTGAGCGCACCCCTCGCGGTCGAACCAGCTGGCAGCCTTCCTCAGTCAGAATGCTGCTGGAGCGTGCAGAGCGCCTCGGCCTTTTGTAGGCGCTAATGGTCGGCAAACCACCCTGTTCGCTCGGCCCAAATCTTCCAGAATCATCGCCTCAATTGGACGAAAACCACGTAAATATCCAACAATGCCTTGGGGTTAGTTCGCGCGAGCAGAAAATATCTCGAAGGATGTCGGCTTCGCCAGACACGGTTTTTATCGTTGGGAATCAATGCGTTATCTAGCGTAAGCCCTGCGCGACCAAATTGGTGCTGTGGATAACTTTTCCACTACATCTAGATTCTTCTTGCCGGACTCAGATGTTCGTGGCATCTCCATTCTGACGGCAAAACGCGTCAGACGTGGCTTCGATCGTCAGAACGACAAAGAGCCTTAGCAAAGGCCATGAGAGGCGGCTGAACATGGATGATCGAAATACGGGCTACGCGCAAGGCATAGGCTCTTCCGACATCGGAGCATTTGCAGACAGTCTTGCTGAGTCGCTTGACCGGCAGATGAAAGTTGCGTTCGAACCAGAAGAACGCAAGTCCTTGCGCCGCTTCAGCTCGACCGAGGTCGCCGAGTTGCTGCGCGTTAGTACGTCGAACCTGCGCAACCGCCACAAAGATGGCAGCTTCCCAGAAGTTCACACTGACGGTCGCGGTCATAGGTTCTACACGGCCGAAGAAGTTGACGACCTCCGCAACATTTTGGCGCGGACAGGCAAAAATGCTGACGCGTACAAACCTGGCCGCCGAGACGGTGACCGTCTTCAGGTCATTTCGGTCGTGAATTTCAAAGGCGGCAGCTCGAAGACAACAGCGACGATCCATTTGGCACACAGGTATGCCCTGCGTGGCTACCGCGTGCTTGTGCTGGACCTCGACCCGCAGGCCAGTTTGACGACATTTTTCGGCTTCCGGCCTGAGCTCGAATTCGCCGAAGGCGGCACAATCTACGACGCATTGAGATACGATGATCAGGTTCCGCTCTCGGAGGTCATCCAGAAAACATACTTCCACAAGCTCGACATGGTCCCGGCTGGCTTGATGTTGTCCGAGTACGAAACCGAGACAGCGAATGCCCTTGCGCGCAGGGTTCAGCCGATTTTTGCAGAGCGTCTTGCTCTGGCGCTAGAGGAAGTCGACTCAGACTATGACATCGTGCTGATCGATTGCCCTCCGCAGCTGGGCTTCCTGACATTGACAGCATTGGCAGCGTCCACGGGCTTACTTGTGACTGTCGTCCCCGGCATGCTCGACATCGCTTCGATGAGCCAGTTCCTCAAACTCGCTTCGGAAACGGTCAAAGCCGTCGAAGAGGCGATTGGACGACATGTCACTTGGGACTTCGTAAAGTTCCTGATCACACGCTACGAGCCGTCGGACGGACCACAAACGCAAATGGCCGGGTACCTACGTTCAATCCTTGCGGGCCAAGTCATGACTGAACCGATGCTGAAGTCGACAGCCATTTCTGACGCCGGCATGACTCAGCAAACCATCTATGAGGTAGACCCGAGCCAGCTCATTCGGAAGACCATTGATCGGGCTTTGACCAGCGTGAACAGCGTTGCCGATGAGCTGGAGCAGACAATCCAAATGGCATGGGGGCGTCGCTGATGGCTCGAAATATCTTCAACCAGCCACCGAAAGACGAGAAAGAGTCGGCAGCCCCCTCCCCTGCCCCGGTCAAATCCTCGAAGCTACCTGGCTCGGTTGGCGGATTGCGGGACTCTCTCCGGGAAATCACTGCCAACTCAATCCGAGATATCGAACCCGACCGGATCGATATGGATGGCCTCCGGGATCGCCTGATCCTGGAAGATAGTAGCATTGAAGATCTCGCCGAAAGCATTCGCAAGCATGGTCAGCAAGTGCCGATCATGGTTCGCCCCTCTGACCAACCGGATCGATACCGCATCATCTACGGGCGTCGCAGACTTGCAGCCATTCGAAGAGTTGGTGGAACCGTCAAAGCGATCGTTCGAACGCTCGATGATGATGCTTCTCTGATCGCGCAAGGTCAGGAAAACAACCTGCGGCTGGATCCGTCCTTCATTGAAAAATCTCTTTTTATCAAAGAGATGCAGGAGGCCGGTTACAAGCCTGGCGTCATTCAGGACGCCCTAGGCCTCACCCGGCAAGGTGTGTCGAACCATCGTGTAGTCATCGAGCAGCTGCCTGACGAACTTGTCCGGCTTATCGGCCCGGCTCATGGCGTAGGTCGACGCCAATGGGGTGATCTTGCTGCACTTTCAGAGAAGGTTCCGCTTGTCGACATTGCGCGTGAGACACTTGCCTCTCTGCCTGACACCACTCCAAGCTCGGACAAGTTTCAAGCCGTCTATGTTGCTTGCTCCAGCAAGGCGCGTGGCGCAGCCGACCAAAGCGCCCGTGGCCAAACGACCGTGGTAAAGGACAATAGTGGTAGCCCTGTCGGCACACTTTCAGTCGATGGCAAGTCGATCGCTATCAAGATCACCCGCAAGGACAACCCGGAATTCGGCCAATGGCTCGAAGAGCGCGCGGAAACCACGCTGCGACAGCTTTTTGAACAATGGCAGAATGAGAGAGGCTCGGGGAGCTGATCCCCGGTCATAACCAAAAACACGAGCAGAGGAGAAAGGCGAAGACCAAAAAGAAAAGAGCCCCCCAAGGTTTCCCCCGGAGAGCCCTCATCATCTGATTAGCACCTGTGATGTAGCAATCTCCGACATACCGGTCAAGAGTCACCGATTCGGTGGACGTCATTTTGTTGCCTTTTCTCGCCAAGAACAGCGGGAAGAGCCGGGGAAGTTGTGGGCCGCAACGGTCGTCGTTCAACAAACATGGCATTCACAAAGCTTTCCGTTCAGACCTTTGGCGTCGGCAAGGGCACCCCCGCCACGTCAACACCTGAAACCGACATCTGGGCAGTCTTCCGCGCGCTCAGAGATACTCGCAGCCTGTTCGGTCTCCGTCCAGGACATGTTCAAACACTCCAAGCGATGCTGAGCTTTCTCAAGCCTGGGCATGGAGACACAGTCTTCGCTTCCAACGACGAGATCTGCCGTCGAGTTGGCGGGATCGATGAACGAACCCTCCGTAGGCACATCGATCGCTTTGTTGAACTCGGTTTCATGAAGCGCCACGACAGCCCAAATCGCAAGAGATACCGAGTGAAGTCCTCCGAAGGTCAGTCCATTAGCTATGGGTTGTCGCTGGCTCCGTTGCTCGCGCGTGCCGGCGAACTACTTGCGACAGCCCAAGCGATGGAAAACGCTCGTCGGGATCGCGTGTTTTTGCGAAAGCAAATCCTAACCAAACTTGCTCAGATCGACGAAGCTGACCCCGAGAACGAACTCACTCATCAGGTACGCCGAGTTCTTCGGAGGAAGCTCTCGATCGCGGAGTATCGTACTTTGCTCGGCGAACTGGAGGCTCAATGCAAACAGATGTCCACCGCGGTGGACGCACCAGAAACAATGAAACTGCCCGCCAATGACGGGCAAACTGTCCGCCACCATTCTAAGTCTAAAAAAGAACAAAAAGATTTAGAAAGCGGGACCAACAGCCAAACACCTCCCCTGCAAACGCTCACAACAGTTTGTGACCAGGCTACATCGTTCGCAACGAACTCTCTTAGGAACTGGCACGATGTCGAAAGCCACGCGAGAACGCTCGCTCCAATGATGGGAATCCACGAAAGCACCTTCGAAAAGGCTGCTAAGAAGATAGGCTCTCAAAAAGCATCATGCGCCATCTTCATAATTCTCCAGATGAGCAATCGCATCCGAGACTTTGGAGCGTATTTCCACAGCATCACGCTCGGTCGCAGAGAAACTGACTTCAACCCATCACTGTTGTTGGAGAGGCTTTCTCGTTCTGGGACAGCAACTGCGTGATGTCCACCGCGGTGGACATGTCGAGAGGTAGAGATGGACTGTGAAAGGGGTGACGGGAAGTGAGATCGGGAGAGTGGCTTCCGGCGCCCGTCGCGGAGAAGATCTGATGGCGAAATCTGCCCAGAAAGTCACCCTGTCCCCGTCCCGGGACATTCCCTTCGACACGCTCGTGCTGAGCCAGTCCAACGTCCGGCGCATCAGGGCCGGCATCTCGGTCGAGGAACTGGCCGAAGACATCGCCCGCCGCGGGTTGCTGCAGAGCCTGAGCGTTCGGCCCGTTCTGGCGGATGACGGATCCGAGACCGGCAAGTTCGAAATCCCCGCTGGCGGCCGGCGCTTCCAAGCACTCTCGCTCCTGGTGAAGCAGAAACGCTTGGCCAAGACGACGCCCATTCCCTGCATTGTTCGGGATGCCACTTCCACGATCCTCGCCGAAGACGACTCGCTCGCTGAGAACATGCAGCGCGCTGCCTTGCATCCGCTCGATCAGTTCCGCGCCTTCGTGGCGCTGCGGGAGAAGGGACAGGGCGATGAAGAGATCGCGGCCGCTTTCTTCGTCACGCCGCAGGTGGTCAAACAGCGCCTGAAACTCGCCTCCGTGGCCCCTGCCCTGCTCGAGCTTTACGCCGAGGACGAGATGACGCTGGAGCAGCTGATGGCCTTCACGGTCAATCCGGATCACGAGCGTCAGGTTCAGGTCTGGGAGGCGATCAAGTCGTCGTGGAACAAGGAGCCGTATCAGATCCGGCGGATGCTGACGGAAACCTCTGTTCGCGCCTCTGACCGTCGGGCCGTCTTTGTCGGCGTCGATGCCTATGAGGCTGCTGGCGGCACCATGTTGCATGACCTCTTCCAGGGCGATGACGGCGGTTGGCTGGAAGACTCTGCCCTACTCGATCGTCTGGTTCGCGAAAAGCTTCAGGCTGAAGCCGAAGCGATCGCGACCGAAGGTTGGAAATGGATCGAGGTCTCGCTCGACCTGCCCTATGGCTACAGCCACGGTTTGCGGCGGCTTAGCGGAGACCCGGCGCCGATGACGGATGACGAAGGCGCGGCCCATGCCAAGCTGCTTGCCGAATACCGAGCGCTCGAAGAGGAATACGGGGGCCAGGATGAATTCCCCGAAGAGATCGACGCGCGTCTTGGCGAGTTGGAAGTCGCGATGGAGAAGCTCGAGGCCCGGCCGCTGATTTTCGACGCGGAGGAGATCGCGCGGGCAGGGGCTTTCGTGACGCTTGATCGCTATGGCGAGCTTGCCGTTTATCGGGGCTTTGTGCGACCCGAGGATGAGTCTCGGGAAGATGCCGACGTCCACAGCGGTGAACAGGCGGCAGACGGGCAGGTCGCTAAGCTTTCATCTGCGAGCAGGACGGATGGTGTCGGCCACGGCACGGTGATCACCTCTGCTGGTCAAGCGCTTGGCGCGAACATGCCCGACGACGAGGACGATGGTGCGTTGAAGCCCTTGCCCGAGCGGTTGGTCATGGAGCTGACGGCGCACCGGACATTGGCACTGCGCGAAGCTGTCGGGCGTTCTCCCGACGTCGCGTTGACGCTGCTGCTCCTGAAGCTCGTCAATGACACCTTCCAGACGTCCAGTTCGGCCAGCAGCTGCCTCGAGGCTTCGGTGCGTCACGTCTACATGTCCGCGCAGGCGAGCGATCTGAAGGACAGCGTGGTGGCCAAGCTGGTGGACGACCGCCACGCGGGGTGGGAGGCCGACTTGCCGCTCGGCAACGATGCCGCGCTCTGGGACTACCTGACCTCCCTTGATCAAGGGAGCCGGCTGTCGCTACTCGCGCATTGCCTCAGCTTCGGGATCAACGCGCTCCATGAGAAGGTGAACCCTTATGGTGCCGGTATCTCCGCCAGCGGTTTGACCAGGCGGATGACCCAGTCGGACTTGGTCGCACAGGCGGTCGAACTCGACATGGTCGAGGCGGGTTGGCAGCCGACGGCCGATACCTACCTGAACCGCGTGCCCAAGGCCCGGATCCTCGAGGCCGTGCGCGAGGCGAAAGGTGAAGGGACGGCGCAACTCCTCGATCACCTGAAGAAGGGCGAGATGGCGACCGAAGCCGAGCGTCTGCTGAAAGGCAGCGGCTGGTTGCCGGAGGTTCTTCGCCGTCACGATCTGGCGGCACTCGACGGTGTGGAAGGGCAGGGGGCGCCTGACTCCGACACCGAGCAGGCCGAAGATGTCGACCTGCCCGCCTTCCTCACAGCGGAGCTGCCGAGCAATGAGGCATCGATGATGGCTGCGGAGTGATCCGCGCCATCCGAGGGCGGGGAAACCCGCCCTCAATCACATAAAATACAATAATATCAATACGATGAATGCAATTTTGTGCATTCGGGAAGAGGAATCATGTCTGCAATCACCATTCTCGACACCGCGCCCCTGGGGGCGCTCATTCGCTACACCGACAACAGTCCGAAACCACCTGCGCGGTTCACGAAGAAGCTCGCGGCCTGGGAACGCTCGAACGGCATCGGCCGTCTCGTCAAGAAGGAGCCGCCGCGACCCTATCCGACCTGGATCGCACCGGCTTCGTTCACGCTGCACGAGGGGAACTTCTCCTCGGACGGGGTCATTCTCGTCACCATCATGCGGACCCATTCGGCGGATAGCGCCTTGACCTTCGAGGTCGCTGAGGAACCACAGCCTGGGCAGGTGCGTGTTCTGCTGGATTTCGGCGGTTGCACGGAGCTGCTCCACCTGGCCGAGTCTGTCACGGCTGCCGAACTCTGGATCGCCAAAGAAGGCTATCGCAACGCGCGGCTGGAGATCGTCGGCAGCGAGGACGGCGATAGGGCAGGGGGCGCGGAGCTTGCCGCCTGAGCCCATGTAGAACCCAAGGGGCCCGCCAAAGCGCGGGCCTCTCACCCATCACGACCCTGTCCCGCGAAATCGCGGGGCACCATAGAATCCAATCCAACACGGAAAGACGTATTCCTTGAAAAGCCTGCCCAGGAGGCTGGCACCGATGGCATCAGCGGGACACCCGGCTCCAGTCAGCGGTCGCACCATCCCCCGCTCGCCATTCCCTTCCTTGCCCCGAATCCCGTCTTCGAGATCAACCCGCGAGGGGTCGGACTACGGGCGAGCCCGTGCCGCCGGGTGGATTCGGACGAGCCGAACGCACCCGGTGATGTCAGCCAGTCTTCGGGCCTGCGGGGTCCTGTCGCGCGGGGGATGGTCCTCCGCCTCCAAGACAGGAGCCAAACAGATGTCCCGCAAAGATGCTCACGCCTTCGCCGCCTCTCTCGCCGCCACGCTCATGGTCTCGATCGTCGTCTTCCAGGCAGGCGATGGAACCTATGGCGCCGTCCCCGCCGATGAAATCGACGGAGACGAGGTTCAGGTGGTGGGTGAGATCGACCCGTGGGCGTGAAGCCAACGGGGTCGAAGACGGCTCGGGTTCGGAGCAAGGCTCCGATCCGGGCCTTTCGCCTGTCCACCGTTCCGGCCGACCGGCAAAATGAGCCGACGATGGTCGACATGCCTTTGCATTAAGAAAACAAGCTCGAGCGTCAGCCAATCTGACTTTGCCCAGACATCAGCGGTCAATTGCAGTGCAATGAATGCAGCTTGAACATCGTCAGGGTTCGTCGGAAACTGCGTCGTATTTGGTTCAGGTTACGTCGCATGCTCTACAAATCATTGATTTCCTTATACGGTTCATCGCTTGCGGGTAAATCGGCTCCTGCTGACGACTTAGTTTGGCACCTTACGCCGTCCGAGGATCTGAGGCTTTTTCGCGAGTATGCGCTCGATGCCCTGCAGCAGGCGAAAGTGTACCTGCTCGACCATATGGCTGCAGCCTATGGCGATACGCTTCATGACGCAGTCGCCAAGCAGGCTTCGGAAACCGGTCTTCCCGCAATGGCCATTCTGGGTGAGGTAAAGCTCCCCGCCGACGTTGTTTGGGTCGAATTTGATGATCGAGAGCTGGGTGTCGCGCGCTTTGAACGGGCTTCACCTGTAACGAGACATGACGACAAACCCATAGGCACTGGTCTACGCGGCTATCTCATCGATGATCGAAACAAGGGTCACTTGCGCATCACGATGTTCCATCGCCGCGAGAATTCGCGGGTCGTCGACCCAATCTGCGCTTTGCTTGTGAAGCGAACTCCGACAGGCGAATTGAACTACGACAACGTCGAAGTCGAATTGAGCCGTTCCATGGTCGATTTTCGTGTGCGGAGCGGTGATACGAAGGAAATGATCAACGGTCGGCGCACGGTGCACCAAGTTGAAACAGGTTACGATCTTTTCATCCCCTACGCGCTCTTTGCGATGCTGGTTTCCCCGGACTTGGGTGGCATCATTCCCACGGAAAACGAGACGTTCACAGCCAAGGATGCCAAGACCGCTCGAAAATTCGGGAAGTCCTGGATTCTAGGTGCGCAGAAATCCCATCTTACAATCCGCATTGGTCCGCAGGCCGCGGCTCACATGCAGGAGCGGCAGGCTCGCCTTGAGTTCGAGCGTCAGGTCCAGGACAGGCGAAGCGGCCCTGTTCGCCATTGGGTGAGCGAACATGAGCGGCGCTATCGCAGCGGTAAAGTTGTGTTGGTGAAGGGGCACCACAGAGGGCAATTGCCTGCGCCTAATCTGCCAACGCGTGTGATGGGGCCAAAACCCGAGGCAACGATTTTCGAGTTGGACGCAGGTGATCCGTCCGACCCAGACTGAACCCGGAGTTTTCCGCGCGGTCATGTCGTCGGCCGTCAATCTATTGCCGCCACATCGACGAACCCCCGTAGTTTTCGGCCGTGATCTGACTAGGTCGGCGCCAAGAGCTCAGGGTGCCGGAAACCCTGAGATGCCGGCGCACAAGCGGTTTCAATTCTCCCCGATCAGTTCGGCCAGGAAGTGGTCCATCCCGTGGCGATGGCTTCCGCCTTGGTGCAACCTTTCGCCATCTGCCAATCCTAGATCGTGGAGATTGACCTGGCGACGTTCTTCCGCATTTTCTGCAGAGCGTTGGGCGACAATGTCCCGAGATCGAAATCAGCCGTTGGTGCGGTTCGTGTCCTGAATATTCCAGTATCGATAGCCTGTCGCGGCAAGGCCCTGCATTCCCCTGCAGGGAAGGGCAGGGGGGCGAGAGCCGGTGATCGACACTTGCGCCGCTGGTGGGGTGCTGGGCTTTGGGTCAAACAGTCCGATTGGCAAGGGGGCATGGTCTGGCATGGGCTCCCCGTATCTCTCTGTCTCCTGGGCCATCCCTTCGACGGACAATCCCCTAATCCCGTTCGGTCTCCTGCGCGCAACCCCGCGTCAGTCCGGGCCGTGTTGGCCGCCTTTGGCGTCCTGCCCGCTCCACCCCGGTCCTCTGGGGGTGTCCGGTGTCCATGCTGTCCACCGTGCACGCGTCACCCGACGGGCTTTTTCAGGGTTTTGTCGAAGGGACGGTCCCGAAGACAGGACACACAGGAGCTTATCATGCAGAACATCGTCATCCTCGCCGGCAACATCGGTCAGACCCCCGAAGTCCGCACCACCCAGAGCGGCACCAAGATCACCAACTTCAGCCTCGCCACCTCGCGCCCCCGCCTCTCGGAAGGCCGTGTGATGCGCGACGAGAACGGCTACCGGGTCATGGACACCGAATGGCACCGCATCACCTGCTTCAACGGTCTCGGCAAGACGGTCGCTGAGCATTGCGAAAAGGGCATGAAGGTCCTCGTCCACGGCCGCATCCACTACACCAAGTGGATCGACAGCATGGGGAACGACCGCTACGGCTGCGAAATCATCGCCGAGAAGGTCGACTTCCTGAGCCGCCCGAAGTCGGCCGAGAACGAAAACCCCGAGCTGGTCGACCGCGACGATGAGATCCCGTTCTGAGGAACGGGGTCTCCCCCTCGGGCCCGGCGGGGAAGCTTGCCGGGTTTTCCAACTGCTGACACCAACGCTGATTGGCAAAAATTGTTTTTTCGCAACCTTGAATTGCCGACACTCGCTCACCAAATCGTTATTGCCCGCGGGAAATGGCCCACGGGTTTGGCCGTTGAACTTGTCAACTTCTTTATGGTGACCTGGCAGCACGATGCCGAACAGCATCGCCGCGACCAGAGCCAGACTGAATGAGACACTGAGCATAGCTCGGACCTCCACGGTTACATTATACCACCTCGCGTTTCGAGACCCGTGTCTGCGAGGCGTTCGGAAGTGAGACGCTGAACGTATACGCTGACAGAAGGTGGCGTGCGTTCGGGGGACGCCCGGCCTAACAAACCGGAGCCCAGGGTCAGGGCCAGTCCTCCGAACTCTGCGACAAGGAGGCTGAATGCCGCTCGATTGGTTTAAGTCTAGAGGCTACCGCCATTTCGATCTTCCCGTTGGCGAGAAGTTCGCTGGCAAGGCAATGGACCCGGACTTCGTGCTCAAGCACTCCTTCCTCCCACTCCTGCACTACACGAAATCCGAGAAACGCTACAAGAAGTGCCCGAAGACAGGGAAGCGGACGATCACTTCGAAGGACCGCCCGATCAAATACGCATCGCACCGGGACGCCTGTATACTTTCGTTCTACGCCAGCGAGATGAATAAGTTGCTGGACGCCCATTATAACGCCGCGGGCCTCTCCGATAGCGTTTTGGCCTATCGTGCACTCGGGCGTGGTAACTACGATTTCTCGGCGGAAGTGCTTGCGTTTGCCAAGACCCATGCCCCCGTCACGATACTGGCGTTCGACGTCAGCAGCTTCTTCGACAACCTTGACCACACGCTCCTGAAACGCCGCCTAAAGGCAGTGCTGGGCGTAACCTCGCTGCCCGAACACTGGATGCGCGTGTTTCGGGCGATCACCGCGTTCCACTATGTTGATATGGAAGAGCTTAAGGCGAACGCCACGTTCTCCTCCCGGCTCAAGGAGAAAGGCCGCGACCGGATCGCCAGTGTCGAAGAGCTCAAGGCCAATGGCATCAAGTTTCACCCCAACCCCGAACTGGCAAAGGGGCATCGGCGAGGCATCCCTCAGGGCACCCCCATCAGCGCAGCAGCTTCGAACCTGTACATGATTGATTTCGACGCGGCAGCGCACGCTTTCTGCGACAGCATCGGTGCTTTGTATCGCCGCTATTCGGACGACATCTTGGTGATCTGCGCCCCTGCTCACGCCGCAGCAGCCGAAGCCGAAATCATGGATCGCATCAAGGCAGAGAAGCTGGATATCTCTCCCCACAAGACCGAAAGGACCGAGTTCACGGGTACGGGCGTCGTAGCGGGAAAAGCAGCACAATACCTAGGCTTCTCGCTCCACGAAGAGGGGCCAGCCATTCGAGAAAGCTCCCTCGCTCGGCAGTGGCGAAAGATGCGAAGGGCGATGCGCCGAACCCGCAAGATCGCGGAGAGAAACATCGCATCTGGAAAATCGACTAAGGCACACACCAAACGCCTGTATCGCCGTTTCACCCACCTGAAGGTGCGTGACGACGAAGGTGTTCGGATCGTACGCAACTTTTCTTCCTATGGGCGGCGCAGCGCCTCCGCATTCGGCGATGACGAAAAGATCACTCAGCAGATCAGGCGGTTTGAACGTGCCGCGCTCCGTGAGATCCAGGAACTCAAGAAGATCAAATAGACTTGCTCCTCCGCATGTTGGACCCGATTGCGTTTTCCCGATAGTGCATTGACATCGACGCGGAAGTTAACGCGGCGGAGCCGGCCACCGAGAGTGAGAGGAGTGCCGGTTTCCCGGTGACGGGTTGAGGGCTGGGAGAGTGGCTCCCGGCGCCTGTCGCGGGAGATAGCCGATGGGCGTTGTGGAAGTTATGGATCCGGTTCAGCCGGCGCGGGCCGGTGGCTGGAAAGTGGATGTGAGCCGGGGCGAGCGGAACGGGCGGGTGTCGTCCGAATGGTTTAACCGGCCCGATGACGAGCGGTACCTGTCGCTCGACGATCTCTGGGCCAATGTGAAGGGTCGCTCTGAGCGCAGCCGCAGCCGGGTGGTGCAAACCGCCGACATCCGTGTCGAGGCTGCGCGCGACAGTGCAGAGCGGCTGCACTTGGTTCTTCCGAAAGCGCATGAGCCGGTCGCGCCCACGCACTGGGCCTTCGGCCAGCTTGCGAGCATTGTCGGCGCGCCGGCCTCCTACCTGCGGCAGTTGCCCGCGCCGCTGGCGGGGATCAACCTGCAATACGGTTTGACCAACCACCGCGCCGAGCAGGTGAAGACCTTCGAGACGGAGGATGGCCGGACCGAACTGCGCGCCGTGACCGGTCCCGACTACGGTCGCATCCATGACTTCGAGCTTGTCGAGGCGGTGCAGCGCATCGCGGGCAATGGCACCGGCGACACGCGCTGGAAGGTGCCGGGTGTGCTTGACTGGTCGACCGGGGTCTATAACCCCGACGTCGAGATCAGCCGTGACACGACCACGCTCTACGCCTCGGACCGCGACGTCTTCCTGTTTCTGGTCGACGATCGCAATCCGATCGAGGCGGGCAAGCTGGCGGACGGCTCTCCCGACCTCTACTTCCGGGGATTTTACTGCTGGAACTCCGAGGTGGGGGCGAAGACCCTTGGCATGGCGAGCTTCTACCTTCGGGCGGTGTGCCAGAACCGCAACCTTTGGGGCGTCGAGGATTTCCAGGAGATCAAGATCCGCCACTCGAAATACGCCGCCTCGCGCTTCGCCCATGAGGCGGCTCCGGCGCTGACGCGGTTTGCCAATTCCTCGCCGCAGGGCTTCGTGAACGGCATCAAGGCCGCGCGGCAGCAGGTCGTGGCGCGCAGCGACGAAGACCGCGCGGATTTCCTGCGCAAACGGGGTTTCTCGATGGCCGAATCCGGCAAGATCATCGAGAAGGTGCTGATGGAGGAAGGTCGCCCGCCCGAGAGCATTTTCGACTTCGTACAGGGCATTACCCGGCTTGCGCGCGACAAGACTCAGCAGGATGCCCGCCTTGATATGGAAGGGCGCGCCAAGAAGCTCCTCGACCGGGTCGGCTGACGCGAAGCCCGGCACAGCGGCCGCCTGCATCCGCGGCGGTCGCGTTTTCCTCTTCCACATGCACGCCACTGGCCCCGCCCCGAGAGGGCAGGGGACTTCGGTGTGCGCAATTCAGCGAGACCCCCATGACCCCCCAGGAACAAACTGTCATCCTCGAGGCACGCGACATCCTCGGCCGCTACCTCAGCCAGAACCCGGTCATCGGCAGCTGGCAGGCGCTGATGGACTACTGCGCGTTCAGCGTCAGAGGGCCCATCGAGCGCTTCCATGTCCTCTATCTCGACCGCAAGAACCGCATCATCGCCGATGAGCTCTTGTCGATCGGCACGGTCGACCATGTCCCGGTCTATCCACGCGAGGTGATCAAGCGGGCGCTGATGCTGAACGCCAGCGCGCTGATCCTGATCCACAACCACCCGTCGGGCGATCCGACACCGTCGGAGGCCGATCTCAGCATGACCAAGGAGATCCAGAAGGGCTGCAAGTATCTCGGCCTGACGCTCCACGACCACATCATCGTCGGCGCCGGGACAGAACTGAGCCTGCGGGCCCTGGCCAAGCTCTGACGCGCCTTTCGGATCTGCAGCCGTCGCCCCTTTCGAGGAAGAGGGCGGCGGTTCGGTCTTTGACGGTTTGTAGCGGGGAGAGTGGCTTCCCGCACCGTCGGAGATATTCGCATGTTTGATCTTCCCTCCCAAACTCCGCCGGCAACGCAGCAAGCAGGTTTGCCGCCGAGCTTCCCGACTGCCGTTGTAGACTCGAGCCTGCCCTTCGCACTCACGGAAGCGTGCCGCGCGCCTGCGGGCCTCATGTCTGGGCAGGCACGTCCCGAGATTCTGGACCGTTTCGCCACGCTGGCCGAGGCCATGCAGAGCGCGATCGATCAAGCGGAGGATTTCGTCCCTGAGGATGCGCCGCGTATCCTGGCAATCCTCGATCGAGAGGACCGCCTCGTTCTGGCTGGAGCCGCCAGCGATGGCGCAATGGCCTGGTGCCATCCTGTCGCAAATGCCGCCGAGGCCCGCGCCGTCGTCTCCGAGGCCAGCCAGACCCGCGCGCATGCCATACGAGCGGCCGAGTGGCATGAACATGGCCTCGCGCGACGGCTGCGGCACCACGCCGACGTTCTCGATGCCCGTCTTGTCGATCCGCTCTGGCGTGTCTTCGCGTCTCGCGCACTGCAGATCGCGGCGTGACGCCCGAGAGTCAGAGAAGGGCAGGGGAGGATGTGAGCCTAGGAGGACGAGAGAGAGCCTCGGGGTTCAGATCCTTTCCCTCATTTCGGAGTTTCCAATGTCCAAGATCGAACCCACCCTGGCCGCGCCGATGGCGCCGTCCAGGATTGATTTCGCCGCCGTGCTGGCTCGGCAGTCCGAGCGTGACGCGCGGATCGCAGCTTTGCGACCGGCCAACAAGGAGCGCCTCTTCGATGGCCTGACTGCCGCGGGCATCACCCATGTGACCGTGAGCTTTGACGGCTATGGCGATAGCGGCCAGGTTGAAAGCATCGCAGCCTACGCTGGCGACGCCGAAGTCACTTTCCCCAAGACCCAGATCGCCTATGCCGCATTGACCTGGGACGATCCGGAGGTCGAGATGCGGGCGCTTTCGCTGGAAGATGTCGTCGAGCAACTGGCCTACGACTTGCTGTCTGACACCCATGGAGGTTGGGAAAACAACGACGGGGCTTACGGCGAATTCTGCTTCGACGCGCTCGCTCGCTCCATTCACCTCGAGTTCAACGAGCGCTTCACCTCGTCCGAACTCTATACCCACGATTTCTGAGGGGGCGGCGATGGCACATCCGTATCACCACGCCCTGTCCTCGGTGAAGAAATGGGGCGGCACGGTCGACGACTACCTCGCCGTGCATTCCTGGTTCGACCAGAGCAAGGAGATCACAGCCGATTTTCGGCACCGGGCGTTGCGCCACCATGCCTTATCCTGACTCTATGGAAGCGTCTTATTCCTGTGCATTGTGCGGGTTATGCGGAACCTTAGGATTGAGAGATGAGCCAGCCCCGGCCCGCTCTCCATCAAAAGGGCCG
>NZ_JARHUH010000019.1:0-24301 GCF_029222945.1 Paenirhodobacter sp. CAU 1674
CCGGACGCTTGAGCAATTTGAGGGCTCCGCGCCCGGCGCGCTTGCCCACAACAACCGATCCGACTACCAATCTCAAACCTGCAGACTCTCGTTATGAACGAGGGACCCAAGGGGGGCAGGTCATCACGAAAGGCCGTTTGGGGGAAGCGGCACCGCAGCGATGACCATGTTGGCGAAAGGCCGGTCCGGGCCGGACACGTCTACGAGGCCAAGATCAACGTTAGGGGCGGACAGCGACCTGTGATGTTGCGGCAGTGCATCCGCAGAAACCAGCGATAGCCGCCATTCGCGTCGCGCCCGGAAGCGAAGCGATACGCAGAGAGCCTACCCGAAGGTAGCAGGTCCAAGAACCAGATGGGTCGGCCGTGCCAATCTACCACAAAGTCGTCTTACGGATTCCACGGGATGTAGAAATGGCTCTACGACCTGTATTCAGAGCGGTAAGCTTAATCTCGCGCATGTGGGATTAGCCCAGGCAGCTCCATTTGTCTTGGGGAAGACCGTAACGAGTGTACTTTTCTATTCCCAGCGGAAAGGGCTTCTAGCAATCTGCTTCGCTCCGCGAAGCCCTCGCATACCGATCTCTGATGTTTCCTTTTTTCGTAATGCACGAGCGCCTCCAATCCCTCGTCTGCAACCACTTGATCAACAAAATCCAAGAGACCTGATGAGGCTTTCAAATCCCAGAGCAAGACGCGCCGGACGGTTCGCACCGCATTACCTACAGCACTTGGCGTTTTAATAAGATTAACGCCAAGCGTTCTACTGCGGATTCTCTCCAAATATCCATGTTGAGAATAAAGCTTCCGGCTTTTTATGTCATAATGTGCAGCGTCCCAGTCGAAAAACGTTCCCTGTAAAAGATCATCAACAGAGGAGGCTTTTATATAACCATTTCTGTGCGCCCAAGTAGTCTCAAGCGCCCAAAAATCAATTTCCCATCGAGTCGAACGGTGCCCAAATCCGCCAAACATATTTGGCTTTGCTGACAACCTTTTGGCGAGATTTTTCACTTGATCTGCTGGCGCATCAATGACCAGATCGACATCCGATCGAAATCCCCGCTTTCCATCTCGCGCAATGTCTCGAATCATGCCGCCGAAAATCGAGACTCTATCGAAATCTCCGAATTCTTTTATTAGGATATGACGAAGCGCCAGCACCGTTTTCGACTTATCCCGCCAAAGATAGTCGTCCACGCGACGTTTAAGAAGCTTTTCGTCTCTAGCTATCAGCATTTTGGCAGAGCCTGAATATCGCTCCAAAGCTTCATGGAAAATGAATCGGTCATCCCGGAGACCATATCTGTGAGCAAGCGCATTTCCGCATAGCGAATGCGCTGGGGTGGAGTCCCCTCTTTAATGCAGCGTGCGGCCTCTTCGATATAGTTTGGGCTCACCAATGACCAGGCAAACTTCGAAGCAGCCGTTGTGCGACGCGATTTAATATCGCCAACTTCTTCACGATTTACGATCGAGGCCCAGAAGAACGACATGATTTCAGTGATTGCTTGGGCGCCAATTGCTTCTGATTTCAGAACCCCGGGGTTCGAGAACGCATGGTCTTTTGCTACCTCTTTGAGAAAGTTGCACAAGTCGCTCTCTTCAAGGATAGGCAGGATCCCATCTTTGAAAGAAAATATATCCTTCGCATTATCAATGAAGTTGTTCGCTGCTTCGTCTAGCAGCGCCTCCATCAAATAAGCTCTCATATAGCCAATCTTTATATCACGCGCCACAAACACGCTATGCTTTGCGGCATCCACCCGACCGAAAGCATTTTTGATTTTTTCAACGCAAGCGTGATTTTTAAGGGCTTCTTCGGCTCCCATCTGTGAAAGGATATCTTCCGGCGAAGCGATGCCTTTTTTCATCACGTCATCCACATCCAAGATGCTGTAGGCAACGTCGTCGCAGGCTTCCATTATCCAGGTCAGAGGATGGCGCTGCCCCTCCTTCAATCCCGTCTCATTTCGGATCCATTCTACAATATCTCGTTCAGTTTCAAAGTAGCCAACCTTCTTGTGCGCGGGCTTTTTCTTGTTCCTATTCTTGGCGGAGACAGGGTACTTCAGCATGGCAGCCAGTGTCGCAGCGGACAGGTCTAGTCCTAATCCATAGGCATGGGTCTGTAGTCTGGTGACGAGCCTTAGCGTCTGCGGATTTCCGTCAAATTTGGTAAACTCGAGTTGCTGCTCCACCGATATCCGTTCAAGAAAGCAAACCTCAGAATCTTCACTGGCTTGAGAAAATATCCAACTGTCGCGGTCCTCGAACCAACGCCCCATAGCAGCTTCACCTTGATGGCCGAATGGTGGGTTCCCGAGATCGTGGGCCAGTCCGATAGCCCACAAGATCGGCTGAATAACATGATTTAGGTCCGCATCGAACAGTGTCGCTTCTTGGGTCGCGATCCGCGAACCCAAAGAGCGGGCAAGGTTAGCCACTTCATGGGAGTGAGTCAGACGTGTCCGGACGCCATCATTGTCGTCCATTGGCCAGACCTGTGTTTTGTCGGACAATCTACGAACTGGAGTCGAGAAGAGGAGGCGATCGTAGTCCTGTTGGAAAACAGAACGCCAAGAAAGTTTGTCACTATCGTCTACGGCAGCTGTCGTAGCGGTGCTTTGAGCCTTCTCTTGGCCCGAACGTGGACGACGGCTTTCTGACCAAAGGGTCGCTTTCTTCTCGGACATCTGTTCAGCACCTCAACATTTTGTAGCAGCAAAGGCCTTGGGAAACCGATCTCGTGCTCGATGCGATTGATTATTAAGGGATCACGCGCATCTGTCAAAAATCAATACCTAGTGGACCTGAGGGCATCCTCGCGGATATGACATGATCTGATCTCCCCGCCTACCTCGCTAGAGCATGATCGAACTAGACGGCATGGTGCGACACCTTTTGAATGCATGTATCCTAGTTTCAGGTTGGTTGTCACGCATCGCTTCCGTTTATGGTGTCGCCGTCCGTCGCCGACGCAAGCGAGGCCGGGAGCAGGCTTCCAGTCGCCGGACAACTTACGTATTGTGGCAAGGTTTTGCGTCAGGCTTGGCGCTGCACGCCTGTCAGCTAGGGGCTGATCGGTCCCGTCGCTGCGCCGTGCCTGACCGGCTGGTTCGGAGCGAGGCTCTCCATGATGCGACAGGAGGCAATGGGCCGCCAGGGGACACCCACGACCCCGGAGCCGCCCTCCAGAGCCTCACCATTCCGGCTTCCGTTCAACCGGCAACCGGGGAAGACGGGCGATCGCCGTGGCCATCTCGCTCAAAATCGACACCTCGGAATAGCGCTCGCTGGTGATATCCGCGCCCTTATGGCCAAGGATGTCCTTTCGCAGCGCCTCGGTCACCCCATCGGTCCGGCCAAGCTGGGTGGCGACATAATGGCGAAAGCTGTGGAACACCTTGCCATCCGGATTGCCGTCGAGCCGGTTCTGCACCAAGAGCCGAAAGCGATAATCGATCTTGTCGCCGAATTTCACGCCCTCTTTTCCCGGGTTCAGATCGGGGAAAAGATCGGCATCGGGGCCAGCCTCTGCCAGCCTCACGCGGGCCAGATCGACCAGCCCCAGATCGATCAGCTGCGGATGCAGCGGCAGAGTCCGATGCGATGAGGGCGTCTTCAGCCCGCGATTGGCGTTGGGTGCGATCTGCATCGCCGGGACGCCATCGATCTCGAGGATTTCCGCAGCCTTCAGCCCGGCGATCTCTTCGCGCCGTGCCCCACTCAGCGCCGCGACCAGGGGCAACCAGTAAAGCCCGTCACGGGTGACATTCGGCCCCTCTTCCTGCCATTTCTGTTTCGGCTTATTGCCCTGCCAGACCGGATGCGCGAACAGGTGCTGCACATCCGCCGCCGTGAAGGCCGGGCGGTCGTCGCGGTCGCGGGTGGTTTTGCGCGGACGCAACGAGCCCAGATCGATCTGCATCACATTGGCAAAGCCTTCCGAGCGCGCCTTGGTCAGAAGCTGGCCGAGATAGTCGAGATTGCGCCCGATCGTGGTTGCGGACAGGCCCGTTGCCTTCCCCTTGGCCGCACTCAGGATCTGACGCAGCGGTTTGTCGCGATCTTTCGGCGATTTGCGATAGCTCACCGGCAAGGCATGCAGCACGTCGACGAATTTCGAGACATGGGCCTGCCGCAGATCGCGGATATCCGTGATGCCGGTCGCCTCGGCGAAGAGCTCGAACACCCGCGTCATCTGGGTAATCATCTGTCCGGAAAGCCCCTGCCGACGCTTTTGCTCCATCAGGCGCAGAGTCAGCGCGGAAATCGCCGGATCGTAATCCGTTTCCGGCTCCTTTGAGGGCGCGAGCGCCACGGGTGGCGCTGGATCGGAAGCGGGATCGCCTTGCCCCCGCGCCAGTGCAGAGGCGAGATCCATCGCCTCGTCGAAAGAGCGATCCCCTTTCAGGCTGGTCAACAGCGCCGCCGCCCGGCCCTGATACCAGATCTGGCGGCCCTGCATGAACTCCATCGTCGAGACATCCTCGCGCCCGAGCGCCCGCCGCATCGCCTTCAGCGCGCGACTATTGCCGTATTGCCCGGGTGGATGGGCATAGGCTTGGCTTTCCATATCGAGACAGGCCTCTACCGCGCCCACCTCGGAGGGCGTGTGCCCTTCGGCCAAAAGTCCAGCGATGTCGTCCTCGGACAGATCGCGGGCCGAGGCCCCGCGCTGCGACATGAACATCAGCGCCTTGCCCATCGCCCAATCGGCGCTTCGCTCACGTTGCCAAGCGTCGGATTCGGGCGCGTCAGAGGCGGCCGCGCGGCGCAATTCGATGGCGTGCAGCTCTTGCTCGATCACCGCGCGCAACAATTTACGCGCCTCTTCCTTGCTCAAGCCCACTTCTGCCATGCGGTCGAAAATCCTTACGCTTTCGGCGTTTACGATGACGGCGAGACGGCGGGCGATCAAGGGGTCATTGGTGCGCAGGCTGATTTGAATCATTCCGCCGCCCAACGAGGAGGGCAGTCGCTTGCGCCAAGCATAGGTCGCGCCACGGCGCAGGATGTTGTTGTGAAGTCCCATGGTGGTGGTCTCCCGGTTGGAGGCCACTGACCGGCTCGAAAAACACTCTGCGAGGTGTCACATGTGTGACACTCACGTGCTACTCACCCCTCAAAGGGTGAATTGCCAAACGAGATCAATATCTTGAGAAAGTTTGGCTCCGGCGGTAGGGTTGGCACGGAGATTTTCTGATCTTGCAAGGTATTGATTTAAAACAGAAAGTTCTCCGGGGTTCGGGCGTCTGTGCTACAGTTTTGTGCCACAAATGTCGCACATGGTTATCTTATCGGCAGTGTCTTTCTTTTCAAAGATCACGCGCATTCCTTTGCCCTTAAAAATTCCTTTCAGTTCATCCCCCCGTTACTTCGCGCGTCTTTGACGGGGGAAGCTGAGCGCAGAAGCAACCAGCTTTCCGAACGGATGGCCGAAGGCGCTACGCGCGAGGGCGCCCATCCGGGCAAGATTGGGGCGTATTCATCAAACACCCTCTCATGAGACGAACTGGTCCAGCCCCGTGGGGCCGGATTTCCTTTTGAAGAGCTGAAAGTGGTGATGCGGAGGAAGGGATCGGGCGGTGGTCTGGCCGCGGGCAGCAGCGCGGCGCGCGGCGGGGGTTTGGTCAAAGTTATTCCAGAAGGGAGTTCTCCGGAATTTGGGGGGGGCGGGGGCGAGGTTGGGCTTCGGTCGGGGCGCTGGTGGCGTCGGTCGCCGTGCTGCGAAGGAAGGCGTGCAGGTCTTCGCCTGCAAGCTCGCGCTCGTCTTCGAGGCGGGCGGCGAGCGCTTCGACGGCACCTTGATGCTGCCGGATCAGGGTGCGGGCTTGCCGTGCCGCCGTGTCGAGGCGCTTGCGCAGGCGCGCGCGCAGGTCCGGCGGGGCGGACAGCCCGGGGAGCGGCGCTTCGGTCCAGAGCAGACCGTCATGACCCAGGCCATAGCGGTGCTCGATGGCCGCAGCCAGGGCCGAGGCCCTTGCAAGATCAGAGCCGGCAGAGCCGCCCGCGCCGTTCGATGCAGCGCCCAGAATGACGTCTTCCGCCGCGCGGCCAGCGAGCAGCACCATGATCTCTGCCTCCAGATCCCTCAGCAGCATGTCGGCCCGAGGCGGCGTGCGATCGACCTCGCCCGCGCGGCCAGAGACCTGGATGCGCCGGATGGAACCGGGGTCGATGTGATGGGCGGCGATGGCGTGACCCGCTTCGTGAAGGGCGATGCGGCGCAGGCTGGCGGGGGGGATCGTGCTCGCGCCGAGATGGTGGCGCAGAAGGTCTGCGTCGAGGGGCACGCCGCGGTGGCGCGCATCGGCGCGCGCGGCCCGGATCGCGGCATCGACATCAGCGGGCGTCTGGCCGACGGCGTCGCGCGCGAGGCCGGCAAGCTCTGCGGGTGTGAGCGTGCCGCGCAGGGCATCGACCAGCATGCCTTCCAGAAACGCCCGGTCCGGCCGCGGCACCTCGATCTTCACGTCGAAGCGCCCGGGGCGGAGAATGGCCGGGTCGAGCCGGTTCGGATCGTTGCAGGCGCCCACCAGGATCACGCCCGGTTCGCGCGCGATCCTGTCGACTTCTTCCAGGAAGCCGTTGATGACTTGCGTCTGATAGCTCCGGTTCTGGCTTGCGGTGTCATCGCGTGACCCGGCCGCGTCGATCTCGTCGATGAACAGGATGCAGGGCGCGGCGGTGCGGGCATCCTGGAATGTGCGCCGCATCGCAGCGAGCATATGGCCCAGGTGCCCGGCACTTTGCCACGCCGCAAAGCTCGAGGAGATGACGCGGACGCCCGCACTCTCGCCCATCATCCGTGCCAGCATCGTCTTGCCCGTCCCCGGCGCGCCGTGCAGCAAGAGCGAGCGCGTGAGATCGGTCCAGGAAACCGTTCCCTCGCGCCAGGCGACGAGATCGCGCACGATCCGCCAGGCGGTCATGTGGGCCGGCGAGCGTTGGGCGAGCGTTTCGAGATCGCGGACCGGCGCGGGTGCGGGCGTCTGTGCGACGGCCCCGGCGAAACCAGCAAGGCGTTCGGCGACGGCCCGGGCGTTGGGGGCGCGCGCGGCGATCAGACAGTGCTCGGGCGTCAGGCGCGCCAGGGCCGCCGCGCTCGGCAGGGCCGCACGGACCGCGGCTGCGTCGATGCGGCCGGTCGCGGAATGCGTGGCCGCGAGCAGCGTGAGCAGCAGTTCCGGCGTGATCGGTGCAAGCGTCAGATGCTGGTCCAACGCCCCCGAAAACGCGGCCGGGAGCTTGGTGTCACTGGCCAAGGCAAAAAGCAGCGGCGTGCGCGCGCCAAGGGCTTCGCGCAGCACGTCATCGCGCGCGGTGTCGGTGAAAACCCGCAAACACGGGCCGCTGTCGTCGATTTTGGCGGCGCGGGAGGTTGCGCCCCAGGCGTCGGGCAGGATGGCGTGCTCCAAAACAGGCTCCAGCAGCGCGCGGTCGGGCCAATCGAGGCCGGTCAAGACCGTGAGCGCGCCAGGGGCGAGGCGGCGCGCGAGGTCCGTCGGGCTGGTGAAGGTCGCGGCGAGGCGCAGCGCAAGCAGCAGTTCGCCAAGGGGCAGCTCGATCTGCGGGCGGCATCGCCCGTCTTCGGCGGTGGCGAAGGGATCGCCCCCTTGCGCGACAATCGCGTCCCAGGCCTCGGGGGGCAGGTGGCGCCGCGCGGGGCTGCGGGACAGCTGCGCCAGGACCGCCTGCGGGGCCGTGGGCGTTGCGTCCGGCCGCGGGCCTGTGGCGCGGCGCGCGGCACGGCCAGCCCCGGCGCCCGGCGCGAAGGTGTCGTCGCAAGCGGGCGCCTCGCGCCGCGCTGCGAGGCGTTGGTGATGCGCGCGCAGGCGTTCGATGGCCCGATCCGCAAGCGCAGACCATGCCGGGCTTTGGGGGTGGTCGGGGCCGGATCCACCGACGGTTGCGGGACGGGCAGGGGCGTTCTGGCTCATCGAAAGGTCCTTTGCTGAAAGGGGGGCGATGCCGGAAAAAGGGCGGTGGTCCGCCGCCGGACATCCGGCCCCGGCCGCGCGAAACGGGCGGGGGGATCCGGACCCGGAAGGTCCCCGGATCCGGTCGGTTCGCCTGAAAGCCGGCGCGCGTCAGGCCGCGAGATCGGCCGCGAGCGCGTCGAGAAGGCGCAGGATCAGCGGCTCGGTCTCTGCCGTATAGATCTCGGAGGCGACATGGATCTGCGCGGCATAGACCTCTGCCGGCACGCGCGCCGTCGGTGCCTGCTGCGCGATCCGGCTGTGCAGCCGCTTCTCGGCAGATTGCGCCGCGCGCCCCGTGGGCATGGGCAGATGGCGCAAGATCTCGCCCGTTGCGGGCGAGCCGGAAAGCAACTGATGGTGCAGACGCGAGTCGGGGTCGCGCGAGAAGCCGAGCTTCACCACGCGGCGATCGTCGTTCAGGCGAAAGCGCATGACATACAGAAAACTCGGCGCGGTGGCCCACCCTTCACCGCAGCCGGGGCAGGTGAAGCGCCCCGATTGCATATTGGCGCGGGCGATGCGCACCTCGCAGCCGCACCCCTGGGCATGGCGATAGAGCCGATAGCTCGGATTGCCCTCGGGGTCCGGCCCGGCCACGCTCCAACCGCGCCGCGCGGCTTCGGCCTCTTCAAGCGACGCCTGGCAGATGTCGCAGCGGTAGCTTTCCCCCTCGGCGCCCATGGTTTGCACGCGCCCGCGCTGCAAGCGCTGCTCATGCCCGCAGGGGGCGAGGTAGAAGCCGTATTTGCGGTCCGTCTCATCGCGGCGCAGGAACTGAACTCCCGCCGCGTCCGCCTCCTGGCGCCAGGCGGTGTCGAGGCAATGCGGGCACATCGGCTTTGCCTTTGCGACCACGAAATAGCGGCTGACATGCGCGCCGCCACAGGTGCGGCAGCGGATCAGCAGGTGGTTCTTGTCGATCACGCGGGCGACGATGTCATAGCCATTGCGATCGGCGCCGAGGTGCCAGGCGGGCTGGATCTGCCCGGGGTGGCGGGGAAGGTTGTCGGTCTCGACGATGCGGGACGTGAAGCGCGGGCTCTTGGTCATGGCGGAGCTCTCCGGGATGGAAAGGACATGGGAAATGCGCCCGCCTGCCGAGGCGGCGCAGGCGCAGGCGGGGCTCAAACGAAAGAAAGGTGAGGGCTCAGCAGAGCGGCGCGTCGAACAGCGCGTCCAGATCCGATGCGGGCAGGGGCAGGCCCGCGTCACGCTGCAGGGCGCTCAGCTGATCGAGGCGGCGGAACGCCTGTTCGATCAGGGCATCCACGCGGCGGGCGACAAGGCCCGGTGCAGCATTGCACCAAAGCGGCTGGTTGGCAGACATGAAGTGGAGGATGTTCTCACGATCCGCGCCCGCAACGACGTCGAGCGCCGCCGCGATAAAGCGCGCGGCAAAGACCAGGCGGCGGTCGGAGGCGATCACAACCGGCGCATCGCCCGCCTGACGCGCCGCCCCGACCACATCATTCAGAGCGATCTGCGCGCGGACCTCGGGGGCACCATAGGCCATGTCCCAGGCCGCCCCGCTGACGCGCAGCCCCTCGGCCTCGACGGCATCCGCAAGCGCCTCAATCAGCGCAATGAACGCCGCATGCGCAGGGGAAAAAGCACCGGGCGCAGCCGTGCCCGACGAAAACCGACGCCGCGGCGCTTTGATGCCGCCAGCAAGAGTGATAGAGGGGGAAACAGTCATCGTCGGATCTCCTTAACAGATCAGGGGGTGAACAGAGCAGGCAAGGGGGTCGGATCCCTTGCTTTGCTCGACTAGATTATACAATTAAATACGAAAAGTCAAGCGAGGAAATGGAGATGGCAAAGATGGGGCGGCCGAAAGTTGACGGCGAGAACATCATGCTTCGCCTTCCGACCGAGATGATTGTTGCGATCGATGAATTGCGGAAGCAAAGTGATGAACTTCCGACGCGCCAAGAAATCGTCCGACGCGCGTTAGCAGACTATCTGCGCGCGCGAGGCATGCTGGGCGCGTAAGAATCAAGAACGGGACGCCCCGCTGTTTGATGCTTTAGCCATCTTCACCAAAGTTAAAATGGCTTGGTTCGCGTCGAACTGCATGTGGTTTGCGGAAACATGCGGCCGAGGGTATGTGAAAACAGGCTGGCGGAGGGCGGCAGGTCGCAGATTCCCGAGCTCAGCACCAACGCGTCACGGATGGCGATGGCGGCCAGGGCCGGATCGGAAGGGCCTTACAGAGCGAACCAGCACGCATAAAACGGGATGGAGAAGGCCCGATCCGGCCGAGATGACCTGCATCAGGCGCCGGATGCCGATCGGGAAAATCACCCGTCTGATGTTGTAGGCAAGCACGCTCAGCGCCATCGCAGTGCGCACGTTCTTGAACCTCCGGGTCAGGAAATGGGTTTGGCCCACCCGCGGCACAAGGTCGAAGCGGCCATTCGTTGACCGCGCAGCATGTTGCTGTGCAGGATCGACCTGAAGGGCGGGGAGCAGACGGTGAGTTTAAGGCATCGCGGGCGCAGAAATCGGCGATAGCAGCTGTTCGCCAGGCTCAGAGTTTCGGTAACGGGGCGTCTCAGTCGAGAGGTCATGTCCGTCTAATATGTCTTTTTAGCACCCTGAATTTGGCCTTTCGTTAGGCAGCGTTTGCCGCTCAACGAATGAGGTAGGAAATACCTGAAGGCGCCTGTAACGTTGCGACGACGCTTCCACTGCTGTCGATGATAGCGGCTACTCACAGCCTGTTGAGCACGAGGGGCAATGCAAAAGCATGGCGTTGCTGGTCGACTTTCCAGAGTTCCGCCATGCTACACTGCGCCGGCCCGTTTGCGCTTACCTATCGCCCACGCAAAGCACGATACAGCCTTGGCTGAGCGCTAGGCCATGACCGTTTCGCCGGATTCCGGCACGCTGAAGCCATAAACGATCCCCAGCGGCCCGCAGCAATCAAAAGGCTCGAGGTCCGCATTCATCTTTGGGGCGTCAGCATCGCCCCCTGCCATTTAACCATTGTCCGAATCTTACCTTTCTGTGAACCTTCCCAACATATTCGAGGAATGATCGATGCGTGGTATCGGCCTTACTATTTTCTCTGGGGTTCTTATTGGCCTGCCCGTTGCTGCGGTGCTCGCGCAGGAATGCCTCGTTTGCGATCCGGAAATCGTCATGACGCGCGAACTGGCTGATTGTTTCCTGACGCAATTCGACACGACCCTCAACGAGATGCACAGTCAAAACCTGCCTTTTGCGCTGGTCAATCTTGGCCTTTGTGACGGAGTCGACGGTGGCACTCGGGGGTCTGTGAAAAAATCAACGCTGGACGCGTCGCGGCTGGTGTTTTCTTTGTCTGAGATCAAGGGCGCCACGCTTGCCACCTCGACCGAACCCAGCAAGACCTTCATCCTTGATGAGGCGGCGATCCGCTGTCTGGACGCGACGATCCGCTCGGATGAGGCACGCTTCGATCCCGCAGGCGCCTTCCGTCCGGCAGAGATGTGCCCATGAGCGCCGAACCGAGCAACACGACCGACACTTTGCAGTTGCAGGGCATCGGCTCGGATCTGTGCGGATCCGACGCGAGCGTAGGCGTTAGCCTGGCCGAAGCGAAGCCCGCCAAATGGTCCCTGCCGCTCTGGTTTACTCAGGGCTTCGACATTCTGGCAAAACTGTCGACACTTGCGGTTCTGGGCCTCGCATATTGGCAATTTCATGAGGCGGGTGTCGACAAGACGCGCGAGCGCTCGATGGCGCTGGTCACCGAATGGGCAGAGGGAGGACAGGCGGATCGGCTGGGGCTCGTCAACGAATATCTGTCCGACGCAGGAAACCGGGCGAAGAAACAGATCGATGCGATGGCCGAAGATGCGCGAGATCTGGCGTGGAAAAACGCCGAAATCGCAATTTATGGCGCTTTGGCGGTTCCGGTCACGTCCGAAGCGCGCGCGCTGCGCCGTGACCTCGACCAGATATTTGCCTTCTTCACCCGGGCCGAGATCTGCGTTTCTTCGGGGCTGTGCGATGCCGAGGTGATGCGCGCCTATTTCCTCGTCGAGGCGCGGTCGCTGACGCACGAGCTGGCCCTATATCTGGAGTTGGTTCACAAGGCCGGCTTTCCCACCTATGGCGCGGGCGCCGAGGCCTTCGTCACGGCAGTCGAGAACTGACCAATGCGGCGGCTCGTGGCGCTGCTGGTGCTCTTGCCGAGACTGGCGCTGGCCGATGTCTTCGGCCCGCAGGACAATGCCCGGATCCAGCAGGCACTGGTGACGCTGGGCTATTCGCTCAGCGTGATCGACGGCCAATGGGGACAGGCCACGGGCGCCGCCGTGCGCCATTACCGCTTCGATTTCGGACTGAGCGATGCCACGACGCTCAGCGCGACGGAGGCCGGACAATTGATCGAGCGCGCAAGTTGGTTGAATGCACCAGTCGATACCCGAGCCTTCTACTTCGGCACAAATCCCGATTTTAGAGATCGAGACGAGGCATCCTTCCGAGAGGGCGCCTATTTCGAACCACAGAGTCTGCTCTATGCCAGCCCACTTCACATGCTCACAGCGCAGATTGGGCGACCATCGACCTTTACCAGCGACGCGCTCTCGTATGACGTGAGGCGCGACTGGGCTACTTACGGCCGCAAACGCCTGCACTCATGGCTCAGCGCAGATTTGGCACGGAATTCCTCCGGTGACGCCGCTGCAATCCAAAGGGCTATCCTCAACATTGATTTGGCGCTGGCCAATCTCGACATCCCCCCAAGTCGCGAAGACATGCTGAAGATCGTTCTGCCCAATTTACAGTTCATCCATGAGCATGCGCCTGCGGCGAGCCTGCCACCGCAAACGAATGTGGGGATCTCTGAGCGCCTGTTTCGAGACCTGGGAAAGACCCTGCACAACCTGGGGTGCCGAAAGGGCGTCTCGATCGAGGATCGCTGGGTCCAGCTCGCGCTGGATATCACCAACCGATACGACGCCTTGTATCCGAACTCTCCGCATCGGCTGGGCTACGTCTTTGACATCGCGAAATGCGCTGATCCCGGCACGCGAGCAGAGCTTCTAAATTGGCGATCGGAAGAGGCCCTGAAGACAAGCGATCCGTTCACCGCGTTTGACACGGTCGCTCAGACTGCCGATGTGTTTTGGAGCTTTAGCGAAGAGGACATCGCGCGCGATTTATACCGCATAATCTTGACGACCGATCTCCCCAGTCTTGCCGATAGGCAAAAAAGGTTGATTGAGAGGAACTCCGATCGTTTGGTGTCGCTTGGTATGACGGAGATCGTGGGGCCGTATCTCCTCTCGAAATTAGATGCACTCAGGGGACGATCGATCGCCTCGAGGGCAGATCATAGTAATGCCTTGTATTTGACCACGAGCCTCATGCTGCTTGGATATGGTCCCGAAGTAACGGACAGGGTCTTTTTCGACACAGACAATGATTGGCGCGATGACGGCAATCTTTTTGAGTTTTACGAAATTATGCTGCGCTCGATCATTAATGATGGAAAGCTCGAGGAAGCCCTTCCACTTGCCTCGGCACTCGCGGATCGCGCGCGTGTAGAAGGAGCAGAAGGATCAGCGCAAGCCTTCGACGCGCGAGAAATCGAATTGCTTCTGGACTTGGGGCGATATTCAGAGGCCGAACAGCGCATCCTCGAATTCCAGCTCATCCCCCTAAAAGGCCCAAAGGATCCTCAAGTCCTTCAATGGCGCTCCAGACTGAACCTTGCGACGGAAGAAGGAGTTTCAATCGGCCGCGCCTATGCGCAACAGATTGCCAGTTTCGCAGACAAGATTTGTGGCGACACCGGCGACGAAGATGTCTCGGTCTACGCCCCTACGATAGATCGCCAAACGGCATATGCGGACCCCGAGTTTGTCGTCGCCGCACGAGAACTGAATCTCGGCACTCGGATCGCGCAATGTCAGGGACGTGAATGGGCAAAGGACACACTTTCGCGAACGGGATGTTATCTCTGGACCAAGGACGGCGACATGACGGCTCTGCAGATGGGCATGCAGCGCTGGTGGGCGCAACAAACGATCGAGGCGCGCGCGAAGGGTCTGCAAATTCAGCACTTCGCAGGCATGGACTGTCCGGTAGGCATCGCTGAGGCCGGGCGTTCTGATCTGATTGCGCATTATGCTCAACAGACCGATCCAAACACTCAAGCCATCGGCTTTCAGTTGCTACGCCTCAGTGCCGGACTGTCGGTGGACAGCATCACGCCGGATCGGCTCGATAATCTTGAGCGACCAGACGGGATCGATGCCTTGGAGTATCCTGTCATCGAGATCGCTGGCCGCACCGATCACTGGTCTCGGGCACGACGGCGCGATGCGGCCTTCTATCGTTACGAATATCTTTACTCGGGTGCGGGAATGGACAACGCCGAGTGGGCGGCGATAAAGGCCATGTCCTTTAACCTTGCCAGCGGATATGCGGCCCTTGGGTTAAATGAAATCGCGCTGATGTTTCTCGAAGGGGGTGGATACGATGTGCCTTCGCAGATCGACGCGGCGGCCGAGAGCAAGAACTCGATCCTCGACAATGCCGAGATGTCGCGCTTTGCGCTTGCTCGGGGGCGGTTGGCGCTGAAACAGGGCGATGCCCAGACCGCGTTGGGGTTTTCGCGGCCGGTGCTTGCGGCGTTCACCAAGCGGGTGCGGCGCGGCGATGTGGGCTCGATCGAGGATCTGGGCGCTTGGTCGCGTCGCCTGCATGACTTCGCAGAGCTCTACCTTGCGGCGCTGGCCACCAGCCCAGACAAGTTGGCGATCGAGCCGCCGCAATCGGTGATCGAGGCGCAGCAGATTTATGCCGCCGCCACCTCGGCCAGTTCTGCCGGGCGCTTGGGGGCGCGGCTTGCCTCGAGCGCGCCGGACCTTGCGCGCAGCTATCAGGATGCGCTGAAGGACTGGCGCGGCGCGATGCAGACCAATGACAACACCCGCATCCTTGCCCTGCGCAATCGCGTCATCGATCTGCGTCGCGAACTGGCCCGACGCGACCCGGCCTTTGGCGCCAGCGCACAACTCTCGATCCTGTGGCTCGACAAGATCCGGGGGCTGGCCGGCGGTCATGTTCTGATCGTCACCACCAGCCTGCCCGATCATCTGCTAGTCAACACGATCCGCCCCCGCAGCAGCGACCTGCGCGCCATTCCTCTGCCGCGTGAAGTGCTGGCGAGCCAGATCGACCGCTTCCGCGCCACTATTCAAGCCGAGGGGGATGTGGCCACGCCCGAAGGGATCGCGCTGTCGCAGGCGATGCTGGCTGGGCTCTCGACCGAGGGGCTGCCCGAGGCGCTTTCAATCGTCGTTGATGGTCCGCTGGTGCGGCTGCCTATGGGGGCGCTGCCACTGATGCAGAAGGGCAAGCGGAGTTATCTGGGGGCCGAGACGGCGCTCTCGATCCTGCCCGCGCTCAGCACGATCATCCCGCGCGCGCAGGGCGCCAAAAGCCACGCCAGCCGCCCGTTTCTGGGTATCGGCGACACCCGCGTCTCGCTCTCGGGTGGGCTGGCGCATTTTGGCTTTGCCCCGCCCGAGCTGCGCGAAACCAATGCAGAGCTGCGCTACATGGGCGTGTTGCTGGGGGCCGATATCGAGCAGGATCTGATCCTTGGCCCAACTGCGACAGAGGCACGGGTCCGGCAGATGTCGCAATCGGGGGATCTGGCGCGGTATCGCATCATCACTTTCGCGACCCATGGGTTCATCGAGGGCAAAGGCCGGATCACGGAGCCGGGGCTGATGCTGAGCGAGCCACCTCTTGGGGATCGGACACAGGACGGGCTACTGGGCGCAAGCGAGATTTATACTCTGAGGCTCGACGCAGATCTGGTGCTGCTTTCGGCCTGCGACACCGCCGCTGTCCAGGATAGTACGCGCGGCCTGTCGGACCTCGTGCGTGCTTTTACCTATGCAGGCGCGCGCTCGCTAATCGTGACCCACTGGGAAATCGACACCCACGCCGCGATGGAACTGGCCAGACACCTGGCGACACAAATGAAGCAGAACCCGGAACAAAGTGCTGCTGAGAGCCTTCGGGATAGCGTGCGCGTCCTGCTCGATACCCCGACCGCAGCCAGGTTCCATGCCCCAAAATATTGGGCGTCCCATACGGTGATTGGGTATTGATCGAATACGTTAGGCACGCGGTTCAATATCGGCAGGGTTGAACGAGACGCCGAATATTTGAAGCAGATATAGCGCCCCTGACCTGCCACGGGATTTTTCCTCCATCGTCGATTAGAGTCCGGCCCAACTTGAGGACGGACAATGAAGCGAACGAGATTCACGGACGAACAGATCATCGGCATTCTGGCCGAGCACGAGGCAGGCGCGAAGTGCGCTGACCTGTGCCGCAAGCACGGCATGTCGGAAGGCACCTTCTATAACTGGAAAGCCAAATTCGGCGGGATGACTGTGTCGGAGGCGAAGCGGCTGAAGACACTTGAGGATGAGAACGCCAGGCTAAAGAAGTTGCTGGCCGAGCAAATGCTCGATCTGGCCGCGATGAAGGAACTGGTCTCAAAAAAGTGGTGACGCCTGCCGTTAAGCGCGAGGCGGTCGCGCATCTGCAAGCCTTTTTCGGGCTATCGGAACGGCGGGCGTGTCGGATTGTCGCTGCGGATCGCAAGATGGTCCGCTATCGAACGCAGCGTGCGCCGGACACGGTGCTGCGCGGACGGCTGCGAGAACTGGCGAACGAGCGTCGACGGTTCGGTTATCGGCGGCTCTTCGTGCTTCTGCGGCGCGAGGGCGAGCCTTCCGGGATCAACCGGATCTATAGGCTCTACCGCGAGGAAGGGCTGACGGTGCGCAAACGCAAAGCACGCCGCAAGGCCGTCGGGACACGGGCACCGATCCTGGTCGAGGCGCGGCCCAATGCCCGTTGGTCATTGGATTTCGTCCATGACCAATTCGCCAATGGCCAGCGCTTCCGGGTTCTCAACGTGGTCGACGACGTCACCCGTGAATGTCTCGCGGCAATACCGGACACCTCGATATCGGGGCGCCGCGTGGCACGTGAACTGACGGCCCTGATCGAACGCCGTGGCAAACCCGGAATGATTGTCAGCGACAACGGCACAGAACTGACCTCCAACGCCATCCTGCGGTGGTGTTCCGAGCACCGGATCGAATGGCACTACATCGCGCCAGGCAAGCCGATGCAGAACGGTTTCGTAGAGAGTTTCAACGGCCGGATGCGAGACGAACTGCTCAACGAGACCATGTTCCGCAATCTGGCCCACGCGCGGATCGTGATCGCCGCTTGGGCTGCCGACTACAACACCGAGCGTCCGCATTCGGCCTTGGGCTACCAGACCCCGGCTGACTACGCACGGGCCCTGACCACCGCAATCGCCCGCCCCGCTGCGCGAGATGAAAGCTCCGCGCGTCGGGCGATTGCTCAACCTGCGCCAATCGGCGTAAACACTAACCGGGCTCCGGTCGCGGCTGGATGAAAGTCCCGTGGCAGGTCACCCCCCAAAGAGCTAAGTGTGAGTTATCGCGTTAGAGTCCGCCCAGGCGTTCGTAATCGGCGCTGATCATGTGACTGCATCGTGGGTGGATGTAGCGATGGTCAAAGCGCGCCTTACCAATCGCAATTTCCGCGTCCCGCGCGTGTCGATGGCATTCGTAGGCCAGACATTGTCTTTTCGCCCCCGAAGCGGCGACTCGATCCGGCGGCGGCATCACCTGCGCCTCCGCCGCAAAGGATGGGGAATGACCGCTTGGGCGTCCTGCGCCAAGAGGGTCGAGCGGCCGCTCAGGGCCGCAACCGACGAGTCAGGTTATTCGGGCGGGAAGCGGACTGTGAAGTTGCGGCACCTCGTCTGCGGCTCGGGCGATTGCAGCCGTTCGAGACTCGCCCAGAGAGCGACGAACTGCACAGTTTTCTGCCTTTGCAGCCCCCCGATACCGAGCAGTTCGGATCTAATTGCTCAGGCCTTTGTGGTCGTTAGGCGCCCCAGACAATTTCCCAAGACCGGGGCGGCCAGATGCCCGAACGTCTCGCGAGGCAACGCCCCTCTTTTCTGGGCACATTGCGCTGTAACCCGCCCAGATCATGAGGCTTGGAATTTGTCTTGATCACGCCATCGTGTTCGCCAATCATTGGCACCGGTTCATTAAAGGATGTTGTCATGAAAATCCTCGTTCTCGCAACCGCAGCTTCTTGCGCTGCCTTTGGTGCCCCGGCGCTTGCGCAATCGCTTTCGCCGGCCGACATTCTCGCCAAGGTCGAGGAAAAGACCAAGGTGACGAACGGTTATCAGAATCTGCTGAACGACCCTGACCCCGCGCGCTCGATGGCAGCGATGGAGGTGATGCTGGAGTCGGGCGATGCCAAGTTGCAACGGATGGCGCTGGAATACGGGCTTTACAGCCCCAATCAACAAGTGCGCTACACCGCTCTGAAAGGGTTCTTAGATGGGCAGCCGGTCTTGCGCTTGAAGGTCGACGGCTCGAGAGTGAAGGACCCGAGCGATTTCAGGCGTAGCTTCCGGAGCGGCACGGTCGACGCGGCCAAGATCGGCTTCCTTTCTCTGAAAGTTGGGGAGTTCGATCCCGAGCAATCTTGTTATGTCACGTCGGGAACAAATGACTGCCTAGTGCGCCTCTCTGAGACAGAGGTCTCGGTCCGTCCTTGGTCCGCGTGGTTTTCTACGACGCTCGACGATCAGGGACAACTGGTCGGTGAGGTCGGCTTCGAGCCTCCCGCACCTGTGACAATCCCGGTTTCGAACTAAGGAAAAACTGATGCGTAGATTGCTTCTCCACCTGCTGCTCGCCGTCACGCCTTCATTGGGAGCGGCCCAATCCCTCTCGGTGGCCGATCTGCAAAAGCAGATCGATGCCGAGGTGAACAAGGGCAACGAATATACCACGCTCTTGAACGACCCAGATCCAAAACGGGCGCAGGCGGCGATGAAAGTTATGCTGGGATCAGGGGACCCCGACCTGATCTCGATCGCGTTAGACTACGGGCTTTACAGCCCCGATCTGGCGGTGCGCGGTGCGGCGTTGAAGGGGTTGCTTGACAGCAAGCCGCGGTTAGACGTGTTCCTGACCATGACCGACCCAAAGAACGGGTTTCCGAAAGCTGTGGACTACATGTTCAAGGTGGTAACGAATGCAGAGGGTATCGCGACTGCCCCTGTCCGCGTTACTGGTAAGGATGAACAGCTGGACTGTTACACGGGCGAGTTAGTCAAGTATGCAGACAATACGTGCCTAATCCAGGTAAGGCCCGAGGTGATCCGGGTTCGCTTGGGGTATAATTGGAGCGAGGTTCGCCTGAACGATGATGGAGCTTTGATCGGTGAGGTGATGCTCAGCAATGGCCAGATGGCACCTGTTCGCATCCAGCTGCATTGAGACTGTTAGCGAAAGCTGACGTCGTCGATCCCTATCTCAGCCTTATCCCAGCCTGATCGCACAGTTACGAATACCCAGAGCACCCTCGTGCCGGAAATCGAAATATCAAGATTACCGTCGGGGGGGACTTGACCGGTGAAGACGTTGCGTATGCGCGCGCCATCGGGGGAGGTAGAAACGTCGATCTGAATGTCACGCGGCAGGCCGGCTGCCGCATCGGAGTTGGCCGTGATACGCAACCCGGAGAGCGTGACCACCTTGCCCTCGGCCGCGCGAAAGGCGATGCGATTGGGCCTAGTCAGCGTGAAGACATAGCTGCCCGGGCCCGTCAGGTTCTCTTCCGCGAACTGGGGCGAGGCAGGCGGCAGGGTCGCGCCGATCACCTCAAAGGGCAGCGCGTTCGGCTCGGCCAAAGCGGGCGCAGGAGCCTGCGCCTCGGCATAGCCCGCGCGCCGGGCCACGCGCCGGGCGACGTTCTGATAGATCTCTTCGATCCGGATGAAGCGGGCCTCGGTGCCCGAAAGCGCCTCGGTCACCATGCCCACGGGGCGCTCGGCATCAAAAAGGAATGCGCCGCTCGTGCCCTTGAAAAGCTCGCTCTTGCCGTCGATCAGTCGCGCATCGAGGGTCAGGTAGTTGCTTTGCGTCACGATCATGTCGAGCCGTTCGGCCTCGCCCGAGGGGCGCAGGCGCATGAGTTGCAGCCGTGCGCCAGTCTCTGGCTGGATCTCGGTGTTCAGCGCCGAAAGTTGCGTGGTGCAGCGCTTCTCGATCGCGCCGCGCGCCACCCCGATTGCCAGATCCATGCCCGGCCAGAACGGTGTCTCGACTGTCGCGCCGGAATGCACCACTGGCGCTGCAGAATACAGCGTGACCTTGCGCTGATCGCCCGCCACATGGCGCGGCATGATCACATAGCACACCCCACCCTCGCGGAAGACGAAACCCTGACCCTTTTCGGTGCCGTTGTCGATCGTGACGCTCTCGGCCATTGCGGCTAGGCAAAGCCCGAATGTCTGGGCTAGGATGATTGCAAGTATGAGGAAAAGGCGTTTCGTGGTCATGTTTCAAAAAACTTGTCTTGCCCTGTTGATGCTTCCGACTATCGCCGCAGCCGATCCGGCAAGTAAAGTGACGTTGATCGAAAATCCGTTTAACGAGGTGGTGCGCAAGGGAACCGAGATCTCTGGCGCGCGGCTGGTGGGCTTTCTGTCCGCGCCGACAGGGCGTCTCGAGGGAAACTCGATCGAGGTTGCCGCAGCCATTCCCGTTGCTTGGCGGGGGCAGTCGCTGTGCCTGAAAGTGGTATCGGCTGACGGGCTTTATGAATCGCGCAATACTTATCGGGTTGCGCCCGATTGGGGCGGCGGGCGCGTCGTGCTCAGTTATCCCAGCACGCATGAGGCCGAGGCGCTGGCCTATCCGGGTTCACAGATCGCAGGTCTGGTTTCGCTTGGCGACTGTCGAAAGCCGCAGCCCCTGGTGGCCCCGATCTCGTGGGGGCGTGGCGGCGGTGACACACTTAGCATCCTGCTCAATACCGCGCGCTCGGAGGAAACCTTTCTGACTTTCCCGGAGGAACCGGATCTGGAGGATGTCGCCTGCGAAGCGATCGCATCCGATCTGCGCACGGCGTTTGACACGCGCTGCGATCTGCCCCGCGAGCTTGCAGTAAGATCGGCGATCGAGGTGGTCGTGATTTCATTTAAGAATGGCGAGATGGGGCCAGAAGAACGATTGAACCTGCAGTTCGGTGCCGTTCCTTGAGGCTTGCTTTCCCACTCGCTTCACGGCTGCGTTTTGTCCGCGCGCTCGGGACGGCAAGCGCAATTTCGGTTTCGGCCGGTCTTTTTGCCCTGATCGTATTCGTTCTGCTGGCGGTCGGTGTCGGCTCAGTACAAACCGTGATTGTCGACGCCCAGACGACGGGGGTCCTCGTGAGCTTCAAGGGGACGACCAACGATTGGGGTCTTGGGACTGCAACGCTTTGCATACCGAAAACAATTGATCTGTCGCAAAGGCGCGGAGAGGGTATCTGCGATCCGCGCCGTTTCGAAGAGCGCGTGAGTGAAAATTTACGAATAAGCTGGCCAGAGGGGGCTGTTGTTCAGGTTTCTTCGCCTGAGGTCGGAAAACTTGTGCTGACGCTGTTGTCGGAGGGGGAGTGGCCGAAGAGCACCCGCATCGTTCTGAGCGATGGCGCATTGTCCAAACTCGGTGCGCTTGGTTTTTATGGTCACGCGCGGATTGGACAACCGGCGGTTTCAGGAGAGCAGGACCTGCTCCTTTCTGGGAATTACGAAATCCGAGAGCGATCCTTCTGGTCGCGCAATACCGAAGTCCTGCGGGGGGGAGAACTGCGCCGAGGCGAGAGCGTAGAAGTCTTCGTTGACAAGACGGCCGACGCACCACCGGCCAATGAATTCGGCCATCTCACAGCCGAGGCGTCGGATATGCCGGGTTTCCATGTCAGCATTGCGTCAGAAGCGGGAAAGCCAGTCCTGCGGCTCGTAAATTACGGCGGAATAGCCACCACAACCCTTGCGCCGAGCTGGATCGACCGCTCGCTGCACAATTCGCTGATCTTGGCGCTTGCACTGTTTCTTCCCTTGGCATTGAGCGTTGCGCAGTTCCTCGGCGCTGGCAAAAAAGGGGAATAAGCCAGCGCTGTCGTCCGGGGGGGGGCGAAAACACATCGTTCGCTGCGCTGCTTATAACTGATTTCTCTGTGCTGCTCAGCTCGACCGCTGCGTTTCGCTCACGTGACCGCTTCGGCGGCATGCGCCGGGAGTGCCGACCGGCAGCTTAGGGCCGCTAGGGGACACCCACGACCCCGGAGCTGCCCTCCAGAGCCTCACCATTCCGGCTTCCGTTCAACCGGCAACCGGGGAAGACGGGCGATCGCCGTGGCCATCTCGCTCAAAAGCGACACCTCGGAATAGCGCTCGCTGGTGATATCCGCGCCCTTATGACCAAGGATGTCCTTTCGCAGCGCCTCGGTCACCCCATCGGTCCGGCCAAGCTGGGTGGCGACATAATGGCGAAAGCTGTGGAACACCTTGCCATCCGGATTGCCGTCGAGCCGGTTCTGCACCAAGAGCCGAAAGCGATAATCGATCTTGTCGCCGAATTTCACGCCCTCTTTTCCCGGGTTCAGATCGGGGAAAAGATCGGCACCGGGGCCAGCCTCTTCCAGCCTCACGCGGGCCAGATCGACCAGCCCCAGATCGATCAGCTGCGGATGCAGAGGCAGAGTCCGATGCGATGAGGGCGTCTTCAGCCCGCGATTGGCGTTGGGTGCGATCTGCATCGCCGGGACGCCATCGATCTCGAGGATTTCCGCAGCCTTCAGCCCGGCGATCTCTTCGCGTCGTGCCCCACTCAGCGCCGCGACCAGGGGCAACCAGTAAAGCCCGTCACGGGTGACTTTCGGCCCCTCTTCCTGCCATTTCTGTTTTGGCTGATTGCCCTGCCAGACCGGATGCGCGAACAGGCGCTGCACATCCGCCGCCGTGAAGGCCGGGCGGTCGTCGCGGTCGCGCGTGGTTTTGCGCGGACGCAACGAGCCAAGATCGATCTGCATCACATTGGCAAAGCCTTCCGAGCGCGCCTTGGTCAGAAGCTGGCCGAGATAGTCGAGATTGCGCCCGATCGTGGTTGCGGACAGGCCCGTTGCCTTCCCCTTGGCCTCACTCAGGATCTGGCGCAGCGGTTTGTCGCGATCTTTCGGCGATTTGCGATAGCTCACCGGCAAGGCATGCAGCACGTCGACGAATTTCGAGACATGGGCCTGCCGCAGATCGCGGATATCCGTGATGCCGGTCGCCTCGGCGAAGAGCTCGAACACCCGCGTCATCTGGGTGATCATCTGTCCGGAAAGCCCCTGCCGACGCTTTTGCTCCATCAGGCGCAGAGTCAGCGCGGAAATCGCCGGATCGTAATCCGTTTCCGGCTCCTTTGAGGGCGCGACCGCCACGGGTGGAGCTGGATCGGAAGCGAGATCGCCTTGCCCCCGCGCCAGCACAGAGGCAAGATCCATCGCCTCGTCGAAAGAGCGATCCCCTTTCAGGCTGGTCAACAGCGCCGCCGCCCGGCCCTGATACCAGATCTGGCGGCCCTGCATGAACTCCATCGCCGAGACATCCTCGCGCCCGAGCGCCCGCCGCATCGCCTTCAGAGCGCGACTATTGCCGTATTGCCCGGGTGGATGGGCATAGGCTTGGCTCTCCATATCGAGACAGGCCTCGACCGCGCCCACCTCGGAGGGCGTGTGCCCTTCGGCCAAAAGTCCAGCGATGTCGTCCTCGGACAGATCGCGGGCCGAGGCCCCGCGCTGCGACATGAACATAAGCGCCTTGCCCATCGCCCAATCGGCGCTTCGCTCACGTTGCCAAGCGTTGGATTCGGGCGCGTCAGAGGCGGCCGCGCGGCGCAATTCGATGGCGTGCAGCTCTTGCTCGATCACCGCGCGCAACAATTTACGCGCCTCTTCCTTGCTCAAGCCCACTTCTGCCATGCGGTCGAAAATCCTTACGCTTTCGGCGTTTACGATGACGGCGAGACGGCGGGCGATCAAGGGGTCATTGGTGCGCAGGCTGATTTGAATCATTCCGCCGCCCAACGAGGAGGGCAGTCGCTTGCGCCAGGCATAGGTCGCGCCACGGCGCAGGATGTTATTGTGAAGTCCCATGGTGGTGGTCTCCCGGTTGGAGGCCACTGACCGGCTCGAAAAACACTCCGCGAGGTGTCACATGTGTGACACTCACGTGCTACTCACCCCTCAAATGGTGAATTGCCAAACGAGATCAATATCTTGAGAAAGTTTGGCTCCGGCGGTAGGGATCGAACCTACGACCAATTGATTAACAGTCAATGAAAAATACATATAATTCAATAACTTAGATGATTTTTTATAATATTTGCAGTCTTTATATTTCAATGGCTT